>CADBGN010000087.1 GCA_902794155.1 uncultured Bacteroidia bacterium | reverse complement strand
CGCGGGGGCGCACCTCTTCCCATTCCGAACAGAGAAGTTAAGCCCCGCCGCGACGATGATACTGCGGGAGACCGTGGGAAAGTAGTTCGCCGCCCACCCTAAACGGAAAGCCTGCACCCATCCGGGTGCGGGCTTTACTGTTTACGGGCCCCACACGGAGCCGTGTGGGGTAAATGGGATGCCGTGTCTTCGACACGGGGCACTGCCGCACTTTTATGCCTTCGCCTTGCCTGCCTATCACTCTTTTTCCTATCTTTGCATTCCATTTCGAATGTCATGAAAGAGTTGTTGATCCGTTCGGTCTCTGGCTTGCTGATGGGCGTCGTGCTCCTCGCTTGTGTGTTTGTCTCACCTTGGTCGTGGGCTGCCTTGCTACTGTTTATCATCTCCGTCGGCACCTTCGAGATGTCACGACTCCTTCAAATGAATTCCATTACGGGCATTGTCATTGGCGAGTCGCTTTCCATCAGCTTCTTTGCCTTACCCGCCTTGGTAGCACTCCATATTATCGAATCACGCTGGCTCCTTATGGAAATGCTTGTTGCGATGATACCTTTCCTGTATGCCCTGTTCTCCGTAAAGCATGAAGCCAAACCGATATTCACCTATCTTTTTGCTTCGCTTACTTTCCTGAGCCTGCCTTCTGCCTTGATGCTTTTTATGTATCGGGAGGATCTCTTTGGCGCTTTGGCTGGACCAAGGCTCATCATCCTGGTGTTCTGCCTCCTTTGGGTCAATGACATCTTTGCTTATTTGACTGGCAAACTCCTTGGTAAGCATAAGTTATTTCCCCGCATTTCTCCTGGGAAGACCATCGAAGGCAGCATCGGAGGATTGGTGTTCACCATGGCTTCGCTTATCGTCTTTTGCCATTATTCCCAATGGTTTCCCATCACCCATGCCATAGGTTTGGCCGCTGTCGCTGTCGTTTTCGGCACTTTGGGCGACTTGTGTGAGTCGATGCTCAAACGTCAGGCGGGAGTAAAGGATTCGGGCAAACTAATACCAGGCCATGGCGGAATTTTGGACCGTTTCGACTCAATCATGTTCAGCGTACCGTTTATTTTCGTTTATTTGCTGCTGCTATGAAGATCCATAAAAGGTTACACGAAGAAGGAACGGTCGCCATCCTCATCACTCTTGGCGTCATTGCGATGACGGTTTTTCTGGTCAACTGGTTTTGGCCTTCGCAAACGGTATGGCATTACCTTATGTACGCATTTGAACTTGTGGTTTTGGTCTTGACTGTACGCTTTTTCCGTGTCCCGATATGGCGGAAAACAACTATTGAAGAAAATGCTGTGCTGTCGCCTGCCGACGGTATTGTGGCGGCCAACGAGGAGGTGCTGGAAGACGAATATTTCCATGAAAAACGCCGTCAACTTTCCATCTTCATGTCGATTTATGATGTCCATATCAATTTCTTCCCATTCGACGGTGAGGTGACTTACTACAAATATCATCCCGGCAAGTTCCTGTTGGCGTTCAACCCCAAGTCGTCGACGGATAACGAACATAATACGATTATCTTGAAGGACACCAAAGGCCGTGAGATATTGGTGCGACAGATTGCCGGTTTTGTGGCGCGCCGCATCGTCTGCGAATTGCAGCCTGGCGACGAAGCCGTGGTAGGTGAGGAGCTGGGTATGATTCGTTTCGGCTCGCGCGTGGATGTCTTCCTTCCCTTGGATGCCGAAGTTAAGGTGAAAATCGGCGACAAGACGACGGGTAAGGAAACGGTTTTGGCCATACTGAAATAGGCTTGTCTTATCCCAATTCCTTATATCCCAACCTTCCCATTTTTTCGACTTCCAGCGACGGTTGTCCAAACTCTTCCGTCACCTTACCCAAGAGCAGATACACCCCGTCGCCTTGGAATGGCCATGCCTTCAGTACCTGCGGAAAATGCACCGTGTCGAAGGCCTCGCCAGTGACATCGACGAAGGTGCCCAGCGCCATCGTGTTGCCCTTACAGGTGCGCACATATTTCACCGTGACCAGCTTGCCCAACATCCGATAGCTTTTGCCCACGAAATGCAGCATCTGCGAGGCCATCAGCTCGCCACGGAAGCGGGTCTTCAACAGGTCAAACCAGGTCATGGAAACGGGGAAACCATAGAGTTCAATCTCGTCGTAGGCATTCTGCAAGGCGTTGGTATTGAAGTCAGGAAACTCGAAATGCTGGTTCTCGATTTGGAAAAGCGTCTCGGGCTGTTCCTTTTTGCCTTCGCTCTTGTTGAGATGTGCCTGCCACAATAATTCAGCCTTGGTTTTCTTTGTGAAGCTGAAGGCGCCGCCACGAATGAGCAAAACGAGTTGCTCCAAGGTGAACGGCACCCGCGCCATGAAGTCGTCCAAGTTGGCAAAAGGACCTCGAGCTTCGCGCTCCGCAAGAAAATGCTCCACGAAATGCTGTTCCAGACCTTGCAGATGCACGAAACCCATGAAGATGGTTCTGCCGCTTAAGGTGGTGAGGTAACTGCTTCGGTTGACACAAGGCAGATGTACTTTGGCACCCATCCGCCGCGTCTCGTTGAAGTAGAACCAAGTCTGATAGAAGCCGCCGAAATTGTTGATGACGGCCACCTGAAACTCCAGCGGATAATGGCTTTTCAGGTAGAGGCTCTGATAGCTCTCCACGGCATATGAGGCCGAATGTGCCTTGGAGAAGGAATAGCCCGAAAACGACTCGATTTGTCGCCATAGCTCGCGCACCAGGTCATCGGGATAGCCTTTGGCTTTGCAGTTGTCAAAGAAACGTTTTGTCACCTGCTCAAACTCCGACTTGTCGCGCATCTTATGCCCCATCATACGGCGCAACACATCGGCTTCAGCCAAGTCCAAGCCTGCAAAGTAATGTCCCACCTTGAGCACATCTTCCTGATAGATCATCACGCCGTAGGTCTCGGCTAGCAGTTCTTTCAGTAACGGATGCTTGTAGTCCACCGTCTCGGGATGATGGAAACGGTTGATGTATTCGCGCATCATGCCCGACTTGGCCACACCCGGTCGGATGATAGAGCTGGCTGCCACCAAGGTCTTATAGTCAGAACAACGCAACTTGCGCAACAAGCCACGCATGGCTGGACTTTCGATGTAGAAACAGCCGCAGGTCTCGGCCTTCAACAATTGTCGCCGTATCAGCTCGTCCTGTTTCAGCGCATTGATCTGGTGGATGTCGATGTGGATGCCGCGGCCACGTTCCACCATCTCCACTGCATCGCGGATGTGGGCGATGCCGCGCTGACTGAGAATGTCCATCTTGTCCAGACCGAGTTTCTCTGCCGAATACATGTCGTATTGCGTCGTCGGGAAGCCTTTGGGCGGCAGGTCGAGTGCGGCAAAGTCGGTGATGGGCTTTTCGGTAATCAATACACCACCGGCATGGATGGAACGTTGGCGCGGGAAGTCGCGGAGGCGTTTGGCAAGGGCAAGGATGTGGCGCCCTAGCTCGCTCTGTCGGGCAAAGGCTTCGGGGTTGCGTTCCATCTGGTCGATTTCGCCTTTGGGCAGTCCGAACACCTTGCCCAGCTCACGGCAAAGTGAGTTGCTTTGAAACGTGACCGTTGCGCCCAACAAAGCCACATGCTCTTGGCCATATTTCTCGAAGATGTGTGCGATGACTTGGTCACGGTCTCGCCATGAGAAGTCGAGGTCGAAGTCGGGTGGGCTGCTCCGCATAGGGTTGAGAAAACGCTCAAAGTACAAGTCCAGCTCAATGGGGTCGACATCGGTGATCTTTAGACAGTAGGCAACCACGCTGTTGGCGCCGCTGCCACGCCCCACATGGTAGAAGCCTTGTTTCATGGCAAACTGCACAATCTCCCAGGCGATGAGGAAATAGGCGCAGAAGCCCATCCGCTCGATGATGTCGAGTTCCTTCTCGATGCGGCGGTAGGCAGTCTTGTTGGCCGTGCCGTAGCGGTAAGCCATGCCGTCGAAAGCCAGTTTGCGCAGCAGCTCGTGGTCGTCGTAGATGTTGTCCGTAAAGCAGCGTTTGCTTTTTACGCTCGCGTCGATGCCGATTTCACATTGTTCCAAGATATATTCCGCATTTTCAACTAATTGCGGATAGAGCGCATAGGCGGTCTTCAGTCTTTCGACAGGCAACAGGATCTCATCGGGAGCGGCACAGGCATTGGGCTCTAGGCGCGAGATTAACACGTTCTCGTCGATGGCGCGCATGCACTGATGCAACTCGAGGTCGGCTTCTTCCGCAAAGGTCACAGGCTGCATGGCAACGAGTTTGTCGAACGACTCGCAGGCGAACATCTTGGTCAGTTGGGAGAAACGCACGCCGAGGTATTCGTTTGCTTTCAGTTGTGCAGGTTTCCGTTTTCCGAAGGGGTAGATGACGAAGACATCATTCCATTCGGGTGCAACTTCGGGATAGGGTTGCTTGGTAAGGTTATGCTGGGTCAGGAAGCGGTTCAGCTCGGCGAAACCCTTATTGTTTTTTGCCAAGGCCACATAGAGCAGTTCGTTGCCGTTGCGCACCTCCACGCCCATGACGGGCCGGATGCCTTTCTTTTGGCATTCAAACACGAAGTCGGCAGCGCCCATCGTCGTGTTGATGTCGGTCAAAGGCATGACGGCATAGCCCATCGCGGCGGCCTTCGCGACCAAGTCCGTAATCGGCATCGTGCCGTAGCACAGGCTGTTATATGAATGAGTGTTCAGTTGCAAGTTGTTCAGTTGTTCAGTTGTTCAGTTGGCCGATGGCTTATGGCCTATAGCCCATGGCTCGCTTCACCCAAGTGGTGAAATCGTAACCTTTGGGTGTAGCGGGCCATGGGCCATCAGCTATAGGCCATAGTCATCACCCTGCCGCCCGATGAATTATCTCTTCCCCGAATCGCATTTTGATCTTGTCCATCGCGGCATACAGGTTCGTCAGTTCCATGTTGTCGTCAAACAAAGCCAGTTGCGGTGCTCCGCTGACCAGCTCGCTGAAGCGCACCCCCACGAGCCGTATCATCATCCTTCGATTGTATAGTTTGTCGAAGATGCCATTCACCGTCTCGCGCAGCACGTGGTCGAAGGCGGTGTAAGGGATGCGTTGTTGCATGTCGTGTGTGTCGAAGTTGGAATAGCGGATTTTCACCGTCACGCAACCCGTCAGTTTGCCTTGCGAGCGCAGGTCGAAGCCGAGACTTTCCACCATGCGTGCCAAGCATTGTTTGATGGTCGTCACATCGATGGTGTCTTGCTCAAATGTTCTTTCTTTGCTGATAGACTTCCGCTCTTGGTAAGGGCACACGGGTGTGCTGTCCTGTCCGTTAGCCTTCTTCCAGATGTCGAGGCCGTGCTTGCCCATGGCGCGTTCCATGGCTATGGGTGGTAGGCGGCGCAAGGTGCCGATTTTCTCCACACCCATCGAGCGGAGTAGGGTATAGGTCTTTTCGCCCACCATCGGGATCTTCTGCACCGACAACGGGTCAAGGAAGCTATTAATATAAGGTGTGGGCACCTGCAGCTCTCCGTTGGGCTTGGCCTGCCCCGTGGCAATCTTCGACACGGTCTTGTTTTCCGACAAGCCGAACGAAATCGGCAGCCCCGACTCTTTGATGATGCGTTGCCGCAGCTCGTGCGACCACAGTTGGCAGTTGTGGAATTGGTCCATGCCCGTCAGGTCGAGGTAATGCTCGTCGATCGACATCTTCTCGTAGACCGGCGCGCTGTCAGCGATGATGTCGGTCACCAAACGCGAATAACGGCTATAAAGTTCCATGTCGCCACGGATGAAGACCGCCTGCGAACACAGCTGTCGCGCCATCCGCATCGGCATGGCCGAATGCACGCCGAACTTTCGTGCCTCATAACTGCAGGTTGACACCACGCCGCGGTCCGACATGCCGCCCACGATGACGGGTTTGCCGTCAAGCGACGGGTTCACCAGCCGTTCCACCGACACGAAAAATGTGTCCAAATCCAAGTGCAAAATCGTCCTTTCCATCGTTTTTTTTCTCCTTTTTTATTCAAAATGCTTGCATGTTCCAAAAAAGTTGTACTTTTGACGAGTTTTTAATCAAATATTTCGCCGTAAATTTAATCATTTTATTCTAATATGGTTCAAAAAAATAGAATAATTTCTCCAAATGCCTCGAATTCGAGGCAAAAGAGATTTGTAGGGAGATTCCCCTGCGGGGAATGGAGTATGTTGTAATGTTAATATAGCGGCGGCCTGTGATATTTCTATCACTTTAAGACCTTTCTGGCCGCCGCTGTATCACACGATGACAAAACTCCATTGACTTCGTCGAATCTTCGATTTCCCGAAGGGAATCTCAACAATTAAACAGTTAAACAACCAACACTTCAACAATATGTACTTCAACACCAATATCAAATTCCTACGCAAACATCGCGGTCGTACTCAGGATGACATTGCCTTTGCCCTGCAAATGAAGCGCTCCACGTTAAGTGGCTATGAAAACGGCGTCTCCGAGCCCAATCTCGAGGCACTAGTTGCCTTCTCCAAATATTTCGGCATTGCCATCGACACTTTGGTGAAGGTCGACTTGAGCAACATCAGCCCGAGCCAGCTATCGCAACTCGAACGCGGCTACGACGTGCACCTGAAAGGCAGCAACCTACGCGTGCTGGC
Source organism: uncultured Bacteroidia bacterium (assembly GCA_902794155.1). Lineage (GTDB taxonomy): Bacteria > Bacteroidota > Bacteroidia > Bacteroidales > F082 > Limimorpha. The sequence goes on along the minus strand of CADBGN010000087.1, from coordinate 2,262 downwards.
CACCACCGTCAACGAAGCGAACGACGAGAACATCGAACTGGTCACCGAGAAGGCCAAGGCAGGCTATGCCACGGGCTTTGCCGACCCCGAATACATCAAGGTGCTGCCCACCTTCACGATGCCCTTCCTCTCGCACGACCGCAAGTACCGCACCTTCCAGATCAGTGGCGACTCGATGCTGCCCATCCCCGATGGCTCCTACGTCACCGGCGAGTATGTCATCGACTGGACCTACATCCGCAGCGGCCAGCCCTACATCGTGCTTACGCAGGACGATGGCATCGTCTTCAAGATTGTGGACAACAAACTCGAACACGAGAGCAAACTTACCCTCAGCTCGCTTAATCCGCTTTATCATCCTTACGACCTGCCCGCAGCCGATATCAAGGAAGTGTGGAAATTTGTGCATTATATCAGTGCGGAAATGCCACAACAGCGCGAGAACCACTTCCGCGAGGAAGAACTGATGCGAACCGTGCAGGAACTGAAAAAGCAAGTGGAGGAGATCCAACTGCGGTTGAATATCTGAACAACCCTACACCATTAGGCACAATTTTTGAGGTAAATATACGTTATGTAATAAAGACAACAACCCAAAAATCATTTTATCATGAAGAAAGTGTTTTTAAGTTTGATGCTCCTCTGTGGCTTGGCCCTGATCAGCACCAGTTGCAACAAGAACAACAACAGCAATGTGACACCCGAAGTTCAAGCTGGTGCCATGACAGTAGGCAACAACACCGATAACATCGTTACCGCCAAGGCCGTCAAGTATGGACAAAAGAACGCCATCGTTCTCGCATCCAAGGAGATGACAGCTGCCAAAAACGAAGGCATCGCCATCATCTTCAACGGTGAAATCACCCCTGGCACCTATACGATGGGCGACAACTCGAAAGACCCCGTCCCCACTGTGGTCGGCTTCCACGAGTTCAACCTCGGTGAGCTGCCCTTCATCATGGGCGCCGACACCTTGTTCTATGGCGACACTTACTATTGGATGAACGGTGTGCTTTCCGTCACCGAAGAAAATGGCACCTACACTGTCATTCTGGCACAAAGCATGGGCACCAACAACAACGGTCAAACCATCCAGTTGGCTTTGAACTTCAGCGGTACATTGCCGCCTTATCAGTTCGATGCTGAAAACAAGTTCAAGATCAAGAACATCGAAAGCCCCATCGGATTGGCGGGCATTACCTCACTCAACGGATTGGCCTCGCTGGGTCTCGACGTCAAGTCGATGCTTTTCATGTCAGCCGACCGTAAGCGCTTCTTCATCGTCAGCTATCTTGGCGGACAGGTCGTCGATGGCGAGTATAACCTCGGCTACATCGGCACGCCTTATCTGCCGGTCTTCCCCTGCGTCCACGTGGCTCTCGACGGCGACTTCTGGACCTTCCAACCTCAGACAGGCTATGTCGCTAAGAGTGGCACTTTGAGGGTCGTCACCAATGACGACGGCACTAAGACCGTTACCATGGAGAACCTCAAGCTGAAGAACGTGGAACACGACAGTGAGTTTTTCTTCCCCATCCTCGATGGCTCGCTGCAGTATCACGGCTATATGTATGAGCTGAGTTTGTAAGAGCTTGAGATTCCCCTTCGGGGAATGGAGAACTTACCCGTTATAAGATTGCGTCGGCCAGTAAAGTCTCACGGTAACATGGGTCTTGCAGGCCGACGCTGATTATAAACAAACGCTAAACTCCATTCTCCAAAGGGGAATCACCTATTGTCTTTTATATAAACTACATTTAATCAACAACTTAACGAATTCTGCTATTCAAAACTTTAGATTTTTCCACTCAAAACTTTAGATTTTTCCACTCAAAACTTTAGATTTTTCCTATCTTTGCGGTCTGGTTCATGAAAAAAGCGAAAGAATGATAGAGAGAACTGCAAAAGATGCCTTATTAAGACTTGCCTCGCAATTCGCAGTGGTTGGAATCACAGGACCGCGGCAAAGCGGAAAAACGACCCTCGCAAAGATGGTGTTTCCAAAGAAACGTTACATCTCATTCGACGACAAGAACATCCGCGAGTTGGCCGCTGCCAATCCAACGGATTTCCTGTTGGCCTTTCCCGACGGCGCCATCATCGACGAGGCGCAAAAGGTGCCAGAGATTTTTGATGCGGTCAAATACCACATTGACCAAAACGCTTTCACGCCAGGCAAGTTTATCCTTACGGGATCCAACCAGTTCAACTTGAAGCAGAATATGACCGACTCGTTGGCGGGTCGCGCCGCCTTTTTGAAAC
>CADBGN010000086.1 GCA_902794155.1 uncultured Bacteroidia bacterium | reverse complement strand
TTCGAGGGCGTCGTTGGTGCCGAGGTAAGCGACAAAGCCGCCTTTACCTTTCAGCATCTGACCGATTTCCTTCTTGGTGTATTTGCCGCTGAAGCAAGCATCAACGAGGAAGCCGGCAGGCAATGCACCAGCACGTTCGGGTGTGAAGGGACCGTCACCGTTCAAGGCGTTGTTGGTATCGACCACGCGGCCTTTCTTGTGGGCACTGACCGAGATGCCACCACCGAGGTGGATGGCGATGATGTTCATGTCCTCATATTTGCGACCAAGGTCTTTTGCTAGCTGACGGGCGATGATCTTCTGGTTCAAGGCATGGAAGATGGAGATGCGCGGGAAGAGCGGGTGGCCCGAGTAGCGTGCTACTTCATCCATTTCATCGACCACGACAGGGTCGGCGATGTAGGCCTTTACTCCGATTTCCTTTGCGATGTCGTTGGCAATCAAACCGCCAAGGTTGGAGGCATGCTCGCCATTATAGCCTTCAGTCAGGTCCTTGATCATGAGTTCGTTCACCTCATAAACGCCAGACACAAGCGGACGAAGCAAACCGCCACGACCCACTACGCAAGACATTTCGCTCAAGTCGATGCCAGCCTCTTTCAGCTCACGTTTGATGGCTTCGGTGCGGAAGGGCTTTTGGTCGGAGATGTGGTCGAACTTGGCGACTTCCTCAGCACTGTGCTTGAGGTTCTTCTTGAAGACTTGTTCCTCACCTTCGAACACGGCGATTTTCGTCGAGGTGGAACCAGGATTGATGGTTAATATTTTGTGTGCCATATCGTTATATTTTTGTGTGTTTTCTGGTAGAGACGCGATCAAATCGAAGATTCGACGTAGTCAATCGCGTCTCTACAAAGCGATTTTTTTATGCCATCAATGCTGCGAGGGCGATGGAATACAGCTTCGTCTTCGACGTGTCGCCGCGTGAGCTGAGCACGCAAGGCACCTTGGCGCCCATGAGCATGGCACCCACTTCGCTCTTGTCGAACTTGGTGCAGCACTTGTAGAACACATTGGAGGCTTCGAGGTTGGGGAACACCAGGCAGTCGGCATCGCCAGCCACGGGGCTCTTCATGCCCTTGATGGCAGCGGTCTCGGCGTCGGTGGCGAGGTCGAGGCTAATGGGGCCTTCAACGATGCAACCCTTGATCTGGCCACGCTCGTTCATCTTCGAGATGATGGCGGCGTCGACACAGGCTGGGATACCGGCGCTCATTTGTTCGGTGGCGGTCACCATGGCGACCTTCGGGCAGCTGACACCCAGCTTGGTGGCTACGGAGGTCACATATTTGAGCAACTGCTGTTTCTGTTTGATGTCGGGCAACGGGATGATGGCGCAGTCGGAAGCGACCATCAGCTTGTGGTAGTTGGGGTTCTCGATGACGGCGACATGGGCCAAGGTCACGTTGGGCGGGCAGAGGCCGCGTTCCTTATTGAGGATGGCGCGCATGTACTTGTCGGTGGGGAGCAGGCCTTTCATCAGGATGTCGGCTTCGCCAGCGTTGATAAGGTCGCAAGCCATGGCAGCGGCTTTCACATCAACGGGCTCGTTGATGACCTTGAAGTTGGCCATGTCGATGCCTTCGGCTTTGCACACTTCGGCAATCACTTTCTCGTCACCGAGCAGTGTGGCTTCGATGAGACCTTCCTTGACGGCAGCGTTCACTGCACAGATGGTGTGGTCGTCGTTGGCGTATGCAAGGCGTTTCTTGGGTTTGCTGCGCAAAACCTCGAACATTTGCTCTAATTTTCTGATTTCCATGATTCTGTATTTAAGATTTAAAATTTAAAATTCAATATTTGAACTAGATTCTGCAAAAGTACAAAATAAAACTATTCAAAACAAAGGAAACGACACAATAAAAGATTTCGCCTTCTGGAAAGGGTTTTTATCTTCCAAAAGGCGAAGTTTCATTAATCGTATGAATCGATGATTATTCTTCTACCAAACGCCAAACACAATTGTCACGTTTGTCCTCATAGCTGACCAAGCCCTTACCTTTCACTATCTTTGCATTGAGCAGTTGATAAGAATCGTCATCCTTCAAGCAAATTGTATCGCTTAAGTCCGCAACACTACCACTATACTTTTCTGACTCAATGTAGCATTGTGAGGGATACATATCTGACGCCATCAAAAACCATAGTTTCCCAATCTCGACGTTTTCAGCACCATCGCCATAAAACTCCAACCCTATCCCCTTCTGGTGGTAATTAAAACTGGTTTCGGGCAAACTGACAAGATACATCTCTCCACTTGGACCTATATCACCGGTAGGATAACATGAATTTTCGGTATAAGTATAATGCGCATCTTCGTAATCCAGCAAATGGGTGCTACGAACCTCAAACTGAAGGGAATCGCTATTGTCGTTGAGAAACAGTAACCTTTGCCCTTCTTGGTATGGAAGATACTCGTTAACAACCTTGGGCAAATGCCAACCATCATATTCATGTTCAACGCAACCGTCACTTTTTTTCTTGCAACCCGCCAAAGCGAGTACGGTCACAAGGATAATTATCACTTTCTTCATAAGACTACTTTTTAGTGAGTTGTTATCAATAGTAGATGATGTTTAAATCCAGTCGTTTTTGCTGCAACGACTCGACGGCACGTTTCTTCACCTTGGTGTTATAGACTTTCAGTTGTTTCAGCGCAGGGATATTCTCCACGGGTGAGATGCTGCGCACGTTGGTGTTGTTGACAAAGAGGTTTTCAAGTTTTTGCAGGTTGGAAAGAGGTTTCAACGACTTCACAGGCGTGCCGCTGGCATTAATAGTGACGAGGTTGTTCATCTTCGACAGTGGTCCAAGGTCTTTGATTTGGGTATTCTCGATGTTGAGCAGTTCCAGTAAAGTGCTGCTTTCGATGGGGTCCAAGCTAGCGATAGGGTTGTTTTGTGCATTGAGTTCAAGCAAAAACTCTTTGTTGGCCAATGGCGTCAAGTCGCTCACGCCTTGGTTGTTGATGGTGAGGCGTTCAAGCCACATGAGACTGGTGAGCGGTTCGATGGAGATAATGGGGAATTCGGGAGTGATTTCGATTTCTCTCAAGTCAAGGATACGCTGCAGTTCAAGGGCGTTGGGCATTTCTGATTGAATGGCAGTGGCATTACGGAAGATGGCTTGCCAGATGGGGTCAAGGCCGTTCCACCAGGCTTTCAATGCCTCTGTTTGATAGACCACCGTCACCTGTCTTTGTTTTTCCTTTAGGGCCACGACTTGGCTTCTGCCAATGGTCGTGCTGTCGGCCTCAATCACCTCAATGTTATCGTCGTTGACCAAAGCTGAGAGGTCGTTGACAGGCGTATGCATGATGTTGAGATATTTGAGGTTGCCCATGTCATGCAAAGGATTGAGGTCGTTGATATAGGTATGCGAGATGTTGAGCGACTCCAAGTTGGCCAAGCCTTGAATGGGTTGTAGGAAGCCAATCTCTGTGTTCGCGATGTTGAGTGAGCGGAGGTTGGTCAAACGGCTGACGGGCATCAGGTTTTGCATGAAGGTGTTGCCCGAGAGGTCGAGTTCCTGAAGGTTGATGATTTGGTGCAGCTGCTCGGTGGTCGGCTCCGAGTCGACCTTGATTTGCTTGGAGAACACGGCTTTCCAATAGATAGGCAGCTCACGCCACCAGGTCTTCAAGGCCTCGGTATCATAGATGACCAAGGCGAAGCGGTTGTCTTTGGTGAAGGCGCTGGCTTCAGCATCGTGGATGCCCGAGTGGTCACAATAGATCTTGCTCAGGCGGCGGTTGCCTTTCAAGGGTGTCAGGTCGCTGATGGAAGTGTTGCTGCAATAGAGTTCACGAAGGTTCTCCAACTCGCTCAGTGCTTGCAAGTTGCTGACGGCCGAGCCCGAAATGTTGAGGCTTTGCAGGTCTTTCATCATGCGGAGCGGTCCGAGGTCGCGTACGGCGGTGTTGCTGATGTCGACGTTCTTAAGCTGTTCGAGGTCTTGCAGTATGCCGATGTTGGCAATGCGAGTGCCGCCAAGGTTCACCGTGGTGAGGTTGGGGCAGCTCTTTAAGTTGGAGATGCGACTGACTTGGGTGTTGTTGATGTTAAGTTTCTGAAGGTTTCTCAAAGTCGTCAGCACACCGAGATCGTCAACGGTGGTGTTGGCCACTTCGAGTTCTTCGAGGGTGATGTTGTATTTCAGTGCCGAAAGGTCACTAATTAAAGTGGAGTTGGCACGCAAAACTTTCAGTTTGTTAAGGTTGCGCACGGGTGCCAGGTCTTCGATGGAGGTTCCTGAGACATCGAGCCACGTGAGGTCCGACAGTTCGCTGAGTGGTTCCAAAGAGATGATTTCACGGATACCAGAAAGGTCGAGGCGCTGTTTTTGGGTGATGAGTTTCAGCTTGGCCTCTAGGTCGGCTGAATTGGCAAGGGCATCGACGCTGGGTTCAGCCATTGAGGAACCATCTTCGAGAAGGACATCTCCACCCAGACGGGTTCTCCAGCTTTGCGACAAGCTGTTCCACCAGTTGCGCAGTGCTTCTTTCTCGTTGATTTTGGTGGTATAGATGGAGGCAATCTTGATACTGTTGTTCTGTCGGTCAAGGTTGATTTCGACATAGCGGTTTTTGACGTTGTCAATCTTCTCGTCGTTGATGGTTGTAGCGGTCAGGTGACGTGTCAGCGTAGCCTTGAAATAGATGGTACCATCGTCTCTCGTGTTGTTGGCGATGCTTTGAAGATCGAGTTTGAAATCAGCGTATTTGAAGAAAAAGTCGATGTCTTTGAGATAGGCTTGCACGTCTTTGTTGATGGGCGTTTTGCGGTTGGCGTCAAGGTCGTCTTCGATCTGCACCTTGTCGTCGATAAAGACTTTGCTCCAACTTTCGGTGAAGACGATTTCCTTTTCTGCAGGCAAGGCAGTGCTGTCGCCGAGGAAGTTCATGGTTTCCTCCAGATACGAGATCATGCTGTTGATTTCGTTTTCATATTTTGCGATTTCGTCTTTGGAAAGCTTCTTTTGGGCTTGTGCGCCAAAGGCGATGCCAAACAACAATAAGGACAGTATGGCTATCTTTTTCATGGTTGATAGAATTTGATAAGGTTGGTTTTTTCCTTTTCCGGCATGTAGATGACATTTGACATCAGCCAGCCGGAGTTCATGCCTGAGCGGTTGAACCATGATACTTCAAAGTACCAATCTTTGATTTGGAAGACATGGAACTTGACCGAATCGACATGTTGGAACACCAGTTTGCCCTGCTTGATTTCGTAGAAAAACAGGGTCAGATAATTGGGTTGGAATTCTTTTGAGGCGTAGTATTCGATGACCTCGGGGTTTTGGAAAGCTTTGTAGATATTCATGAAGTCGAGCTCGTGACTCATGGGATGCAGGAAATGCTTCTCGCGTTCGGCCATCTCACCGTTGGGGAAGAGTTTGTTAAACTCCGAGAAATACACGTTGGTAAGTACCCATTTCGAGCCCAAGCCTTCTTTCTCAACGGCTAGTATGAGACTGATATTCACTAGTTTGCCGTTGTAGCGAAAGGTGGTCGACACCTCGGAGTACCATCTGCCGCCAAGGAAGGTCATGTAGGTGGAGTCGTCTTTGGTGACGTCCTCGATGAAATAGCGTTGCAGGTCTGTCTGGGTTCCATATTTCTGTTGGTCGAAAAGGATGGGCAGCGACTTGCGGCGCATCTCGTTGCTGCGGTATCTGGGGTCTTTTGGGTTGAGCTTCTCACCAAATTGGTCTTCCTCGTAGTTGAAGCGGCGCATGAACTGCCCCATCTGCTTGGTCATGGCGTAGAGCTCGGTCTCGTCCATCTTAAAATCGCCAATCGTCTGACCCGCGACAGGCCAGACGATGGCGATGGTTAGTGCCAGAATGAAAATATTTCTGATTATTCTCATCTGTTGGTGGTTTCCTTCACACGCATGTCACCGAGCAACACATCCCAGAAGCCGATGGTACGGCCACCGATTTGGGTCTCTTTGCGTTTCACGTAGACGGTGATGTCTTTCTTGGTGGTGTCCTTGTAAGTCAGGTTGCCTTCCTTGTCGTAGCCCCTAAACGTCTGGAAGATGGTGATGACACCCACGTAGGTGCCGTCAGGCTGGCGTTGCAGGTCACTGACGTACTCGATGTTGTACCATTCAATCTCAACGCGGTCATAGTTGAGGCGCATGAGGTGTTCAAAATACTTACGGACACGATAGTAGGTGATCTTGTTGGAACCCAGTGAGGAGACACCGATTTCGGCATCGCTCATGAAGAGTTCCTCGGCTCGGTCGATAACGCGGTTGGCCTCGCTGAAAGGCGTTTCCTTCGATCCTACGATTTTGATGTATTTGCTTAGGTCTCTCACCTTCTCCAAGGCGAGGCTGTCGATGGCTTGCTTGCGAGCGTAATCGATTTCTTCCTCTTGAGCCATGGCGCTTCCCACGATGCACAAGGCAATCACTAAAGTGGCAATGATCTTTTTCATTTCTTTATCAGTTCAAGTTCGTTAATCTTTCCGTTGGCGTTGTATTTGATTTCGTGCACTTTCTCGGCCGCCTTCTTTTGGTCCTTCAGGTAGTTGAGGTACTTCTCGATGGTGGTCGGGCGGTCGTAGTCGTTGAAGCCTGCGTTTTGCTTGATGATGATGAGCACTGGCACGTTGGGCGACTCAAAGAGGCCAAGGGTCTCGTTGATGGTGCGGTTGGCTTGTGAAACGCTACTCGCACGTACTATAGATGCAAAGTTTTTCTCAAGTGTGGTGTTGGCATTTTCCGTTTCCTGTTTGGCGCGTTCCTCTTCTTCCTTCTGAGCGCGTTCACGGGCTAACTTCTTCTCCACTTGGAAGATGAGGTCGTCGACTTCAGCGTTTTGCAGGTTCCAGTCCTTGATGGTCTTCACGCGTGCTTCTTTCTCTTCGAGGCTCCAGAGGGTCTCGTCGTCGAGGATGGCATTCAGGTCTTTCGTGGCTTGTTCAACTTTCGATTTGTACTCGGCCTCAGCGGCTTCGCGGGCAAGTCTCTTCTTGCTCTTGCAGCTGGTGGTGCCTCCCAGCGTGATGAACACGGCCAAAAGGACCATCATGATGGTTGTGATTTTACTTTTCATTGTTTATCGAATTTTTTCCTATAACTCTAATTAATGCTAATAAATTGCAAAAGTAGTGCTTTTTTTCGTTGTGTAAGAGGATTTGCGGCAAAATTAGTGCCATTTTAGCCCAATGGTATTTTCTTCAGTACTTTGTAAATCGGTCCAGTGGGTTGCAGGAAGCTTTGAAAATAGATGAGTTCCTTCACGTCGGCGTGGAGGTAGGTCTTCTGCTCGATGCCTTTGCAGATTTGCAAGAAAAACTGCTTGTCAACCAACTGCTTGATGCGGCAAACGGTGAGGTGCGGCACGAAGTTTTGGCGGTCGCGAAGGTAGCCCAAGTCGTCGAAGGCATCCAAGAGGTCGGCCTCGAGGTCGAACAAGGCCTTGGGTTGGTTGTTCATGCCGAGCCAAAGGATGCGGGGAACGTTGTTACTCCCGAAGAATCCAGTACGGTCGAAGTCCATGGTGAAGGGCTGGTGCTTTTTGGCCACTTTTTGGCAGACTTCGATAATGGCAGGAATGTCTTCTGCCGGGGTATCGCCGACAAACTTCAAAGTCAAGTGTATCTGGTTGGTTTTTACATAGTTGATATATTTCTCATGTTGAAGGTTTTTCTTCAGTCTTTTAACCATGGCCGGAAATTCCGTGCTGCATGGGATGGAAATGGCGAGGAAGGTTCGTTTGGTGTTCATTGTTCAAAACAATTTGATTGCAAAAATAAGTTTTTTCTTTCCAATTCAACAAAACTCCGTATTTTCGCCCACTCAAAAGCAATTTTATCATGAATACTTATTCCATAGGAATCGACATTGGCGGCACCAACACCGACATTGGGCTGGTGCGCGACGACGGCCGTGTGATGACCAAGAAAACTCTTCCCACCAACAAATATTTCGATGCATCCATTTATGTGGCGGACATCTGCGAACAAATCAAATTCTTGATGGCCGAAAACCACGTTGACACCATTGACGGCATCGGCATTGCGGCACCGGCAGGTAACTATTATACGGGCTGCATCGAAAATGCCACCAACCTCAACTTCAAGGGTATCGTCAATCTTGGTTCGGAATTCCGCTCGCATATCGATGTGCCTGTCGTCGTCTCCAACGACGCCAACGCCGCGGCTTATGGCGAACTCGTATACGGTGGTGCCAAAGGCATGAAGCATTTCGTGATGTTCACCCTCGGCACGGGCGTGGGTAGCGGCATTGTCGTTGATGGCAAGCTGGTACACGGCAAGACGGGCGGCGCCGGTGAACTCGGCCACGCCATCCTCATCCCCGAAGGCCGTCCCTGTGGCTGCGGACGCAAAGGCTGTCTGGAGACCTATACCTCCGCTACGGGCATCCGCTGCACCGCACTCGAGATGATACAAGGCACCCCCGATTATGTCGGCGCGCTATCACAAGTGCCGCCTGAGGAGCTGACAAGCAAGATGGTGGGTGATGCTGCCAAATATGGCGACCCTTTGGCCATCAAGGTCTTTGAAAAGACGGGCTATTGGCTGGGCATCGCCATGGCTAATGCAGTGGCTTTCAGCGGTCCCGAAGCCATCTTCTTGATGGGCGGTCCCGTTAAGGCTGGTGAAGTGTTGCTGAAACCCGCTCGCGAGTCGTTCAAGAAGCATCTGTGCTTCGTGTACGACGGCAGCGTTGACGTTCGCGTTTCCGAGTTGCCCGACAACGACGCGGCCATTCTTGGCGCTGCGGCTTTGGTGAAGGCTTGAGTATTCTTATACCATATTTAAAGAGAAAGCCGCAAGTGCGGCTTTTCTTGATTATTCTTTGAAATTCTTAATCAAAAACTCTTGCGCTTCTTGCATGCCACCGTCGCGGGCTTTTTGCATGAGGAGTTTGGCGTAGGTTTGGTCTTGGTCCACCCCATTGCCTGTGTAGTAAAGGATACCCAGACGATAGAGTGCGCTAGTGATGTTCTTATCGGCCGCAGGGGTATAGAAATCGATGGCTTTGGCTAGGTTTTTGTCCACGCCAAGACCGAAATAGTAACAGTCGCCCATTTGTGCCATGGCGTATGCATTGCCTGCATCAGCAGAAGCTTTCCACCAATCGATAGCAGTTTTTTCGCTCTTCTCTGTGCCCATACCGTAATAGTAGCAGTTCCCAAGGTTCAACATGGCTTGTGCGTCTTTTACATCAGCTCCTTTTTGATACCATTCAAAGGCTTTTTTAGGGTCGGTATTCACTCCATTGCCGATGCGATAGAGGTTACCAAGTGAATTTAATGCTGGACCGTTTTTTTGTTCGGCAGCTTTGTTATACCAAGCAAATGCTTGTTTCAAATCCTGATCCACGCCCCAGCCTTTTTCGTAACACACACCGTAGGCATATTGATACGAGGCATTGCCTTGCTCAGCCTTAATGCGTATGGAATCAATCTGGGAGGCGACATGTTCTGCAACAGATACGCCACCCGTTTGCAGTTGGTTGAAATCGAGAGGTTTGCCTTCTTCCAATTTCAAGACCGGACCATTGGGATTTCCCAGGGCAGTGGGATCTACTCCTCCATTGGTTTGGATGGGAATGGCAGGCATGGGCAAGGAAGGGGCATTCTGTGGAATGACCACTTCTTGTTTTTTGGTTTGTTCTTGGGTCTCTTTTTGTTCACAGGCAACCAACGATAGTGCCATGGCGCCGAGGAAAAGGAGTTTCTTCATTTTGTCATGTTTTTAGGCTGCAAAAGTACACATTTTTTTGATGTGTCATGGCAAGGAACGTCATTACGAAGAGGCACGACGAAGCAATCTAGACATTAGTTTTAGTTTTGTTCTCTAGATTGCTTCTTCCGTTTTCACGGAATGATGCCTCGCAATGCCGTAAAGTAACATCACTTGATTTGGAACCTTACGCCCAAATAAGCTCGTATGCCACTCAACGGTCCCCAAACCATCGAAGCGTCAAAGTCTTCGCTGGTCGGGTTGTCGGCCGAGATGATGGGGTAGTCCTGCTTGTAGTTGGTCAGGTTCTCGCCACCGGCATAGAGTTCCCAATGTTCGCCAAACTTTTTCGTAATTTGCGCGTTCATGATGACATAGAAAGGCGAGCGCTCGATGTTCTGACCGTTGGCCACGGCGGTGGCGTTGCCGCTCAAGTCAGGCACGCGGCTGTCGCCGTTGAACTGCGTCGTGAAGTCGAACTGCCAGGTGCCGGGGGCGTACGACATCGAGACCAAGCCTTTATAGCGGTTGACGAAAGGCTTCTCGCGCAGCGTGTCGTTGATGGTCATCTTCACATCGTTATAGCGGAAGGCTAAAGTCAGGTCGAAGTCTTTGAAGATCTCGCAGTTGGCCTCGATTTGGGCGCTGTTGGAGTAGGACTTGCCGTTGAGGTTGTAGATGCGAATCTGGTGGGCGTTGGCATCGCGGTCGAGGACGATTTGGTTGACGAAGTCAGTGCGGTAGAAATCGGCTTGAATGACAATCTCGCGCCAGCCGATATCGATACTTTTGGCCAAGTTAATGCCGTAATTCCAGGCCTCTTCCATCTTGGGCGTGTCGATGAAGCGGATCATCCTCGACGAAGCCAACATAGTGGAGTTTTCGGCCAAGATGTTGGGGGAACGATAACCCTTTCCTGCTGAAAGTCGTACAGCAAATTCATCGTGAGTTTTGAATCTCACATGCAGGCGGGGCGTGTAGAGCATCTTTTGGTAATAGGTGTTATAGTCGGCACGGAAGCCAGCGATGATGTTCCAATGGTGATCATCGGCAAAATTGTATTCCACAAAGGCT
>CADBGN010000085.1 GCA_902794155.1 uncultured Bacteroidia bacterium | reverse complement strand
ACACACCAAAGAATCATTGTCTTCCACAGTTGTGGTCTCAAGAAAACGCTCCTTATCCGGAACCCTAATCCAGTTATAAACCTCCCAAATTTCGAGGCTGCCCTTTGTGGTCAGATCATCCGTTGCCCGTTCGTAGTGGATGGTTTCTCCAACCAGTTTCAGATGCGAAGCATAAAGATAACCACACCAAACATCCAAACCCAAATACGCGACTATCATAGCGATGATGAACCATTTCTGATTCTTATAGAAACCCAGTTTTTTTTCTGTAGGGGTTCCTATGGCTTCTAATTGACGAACAATCTCATCGCAAGGTCTTGTTTTAAAGCGAACTTCGTAGATTCCAACGATGATGACAACCCCCAAAACAACACCTAACAATAGGATTGCCCCGCCCAAACTGAGGTATTCCCCGATCCTCGACATAAGGAATCCTCCAACCGCGATCATTACCGTTGAATAATTAAGAATCGAGAAGAGCGAGAAGAGTCTCTTAAAACCACGAGCATGATTCGACAGGGTGAGCAGGTCACCGTTTTCCGAGGTCTTAAGTTGTAGTTTTCTGGTCAGCAACAATTCAATGATCAGACCAGCTAGGCAAAAAGTCAGCCAAAACACTTTAGCCGAAGGATTGCCAACCAAATACCAATTGATGAATACCAGTCCAAGAAACGCCACCAAGGGGTATGCAACCACTTGAAGCCATCGGTAGCGCTTATAAAAATCGGTGCTATGCTTGATAGACGACTTCATCAACCTATCGTTAACGATTTCCTGTTGGTCGAACTGCTGTTTCAGCGTTTCGTATTGGGCCTTCAGCTGGTCCAGTTCGGAGAGGTTATTGTTTTCGTTGTTTTCCATGATGATTCCCTTTCATTCGTTTTTCGACATTTTCACCAGTTTGTCCTTAATGCGTGCTAGCCTCACACCCACATTGTTCGGCGTGATGCCGATGATGGCCCCGATTTCGTCGTAGGTGATGCCTTCGAGCCAAAGCAGGATGAGGCTTCGGTCGATGAGGTCGAGGCGCGAGATGCGGTCGTAAAGTTCACGGATTTGTTGCGTCTTGGGGTCGTCGGCCTCGTAAGGGTCGATATCCACCGTCAGCGGCACGGTCTCGATGCGCCGGCGTCCCTTCTTATCCTGATTGATGGCCGTATTAAGCGCGACGCGATAGATCCAAGTCTGCGCGGTGCTTCGTCCCTCGTAATTGTCGAAGCCGTTCCAAAGCCTGATGAGGATTTCCTGAAACAGGTCGTCGATTTCGGCCTTGTTGCGCGAGAACATGTAGCACACCGTGTAGATGGTCCGCTTGTGCTGCCGAACCAAAAGCTCAAACTGATGTTCCTTGTCGTTGTTCATAATGCGTTTTTCGTTGCAACGTTCATCATGTTAGACAACAAAGGTAGGCAATTATTACAAGCAAGCCGTTTTTTTTGTACTTTTGCCGCCGGAAATAACACCTTATATAATATGATCACCCAAGACCAACTTAAAGATTTATGTAAGAGGATTGATGCCTTGAGGAGGTATCTTTGACGTCGACAGACGTACCATCGAAGCTCAGGAATTAGACGAAAAGACCCAAGACCCGCAGTTTTGGGCTGATGCCAAGGCCGCTGAAGCCACCATGAAGAAGGTGCGCGAGGTGAAGGGATGGCTTAACGGCTACAAAGAGGCCGAAGACGCCTGTAACGACCTCGCAGTACTCTTCGATTTTGCCAAGGAAGGCGAAGCCACCGAGGAGGAAGTGGACGAACAATACAACGCCACCATCCAGATTGTGGAGAACCTGGAGTTCAAGAACATGCTTCGTGAAGAGGCTGACCCGATGAGTGCCGTGCTGAAAATCAATGCGGGTGCAGGCGGCACCGAGGCCCAGGATTGGGCACAAATGCTCATGCGCATGTACATGCGCTATGCAGAAAACCACAAATATAAACTCACCATCTCCAACCTTTTGGAAGCCGACGAGGCTGGTATCAAGTCAGTAACGATGAAACTCGAAGGCGACTATGCTTATGGTTACTTGAAAGGCGAAAACGGCGTGCACCGCTTGGTGCGCGTCAGCCCATACAATGCCCAAGGCAAACGCATGACCTCGTTCGCCTCAGTATTCGTTACACCGCTCGTCGACGACACCATCGAAATCGTCGTAGAGCAATCGCGACTGTCGTGGGACACCTTCCGCAGCGGCGGCGCAGGCGGCCAAAACGTGAACAAGGTGGAGTCGGGCGTACGTCTGCGCTACCAATACAAAGACCCCTACACGGGCGAGGAAGAGGAAATCCTCATCGAGAACACTGAAACCCGCGACCAGCCCAAGAACCGTGAGAACGCCTTGCGCCTCTTGAAGTCGCAACTCTACGACCGTGAGATGCGCCACCGCATGGAGGAGCAAAATAAGATTGAAGCAGGCAAGATGAAGATCGAATGGGGCTCGCAAATTCGCTCCTATGTCTTTGACGACCGCCGCGTGAAAGACCACCGAACCAACTACCAGACATCTGATGTACAAAGCGTTATGGATGGAAATATCGATGCGTTCCTAAAGGCGTACCTCATGGAGTTCGGAGGAAAAAAGGAATAAACTGGCACAATTATTGCAATCTATACTAATCATCAGATTACTAACTTAAATCTTTTCAAATATGAAAAAGCTTATTTTCGCTTTCATTGCCATCGTTTGCTTTGGCTTTTCCTCAGCAATGGCACAAAACACCAACGCCAATCCTGCCATCACCCAATTTGTGACACAACACTTCCCCGATGCCACTGTCCAAATGGTGATGCCTGACGATGATGACATCGACGTCGTGTTGAACGACTACACCAAAATCGAGTTCCGTCGCAACAACGAATGGAAAAAAGTCGACTGCGAGCACTCCACAACCTTCACTGCCGTGCCCGCCACACTTGTTCCCGAACAAATCACTGCTTACGTGACCGCCAATTTCCCGAACGCCATCATCAAAAAGCTGGAAAAGAATTTCAGAAGTTGGGAGATTGAGTTGAACAACGGCCTTGAGCTGAAGTTCAACAACAGCTTCAAAATAATGGAAATCGACGACTAATCAGAAGCAACCATGAAAAAAATAGTCTATTTAGTCCTGTTCATCGGTTTCGCCTTGACCAACACTTCGTGCAATAGTGACAAAAAAGCACAGGTTATCAACACTTTTGTTAAGACTTATTTTCCTGACACAGAAGTAATTGCCAATATAAAGGACGGTCTTGACTGCGACGTGACCCTCAGCGACTACACCCAAATCGGTTTCGACGGCAATTTGTTCGGCAAACTCGAATGGGATGAGGTGGACTGCCGCCACGCATCCCTTTCCCCGACGGTGCCCGCTGCGTTGGTTCCAGTCGAAATCACCAACTATGTTAGCCGTATCGACGGAGGCCAATCCATCACGAAGATTGCCAAAGACAACCGTGGTTGGGACGTTGAGTTGAGCAACGGCGTCGAAATTGAATTCGACAAAAGATTCAATGTCGTTGATTTCGACGATTGATTCTTTTCAAACACTAAAACAAACGGTCTGGAGCTTTTCAGGCCGTTTTTTTGTTTTTTATTTTTGAGCCCGAAAATGTGTTTTGTCTTTCAAAAACTGTAATTTTGCGCCATTAAACTTATCCGTCTATGATTACTTTCTTTATCGCTTTGGCCGTACTCATCCTCGGCTATTTCGTATACGGAAAACTCGTTGAGAAACTCTTCGGTGCCGACCCACAGCGTGCCACACCTGCAACCACCATGGCCGATGGCGTCGACTATGTTCCTATGAAGCCTTGGCGCATCTTCTTGATTCAGTTTTTGAACATCGCGGGTGTCGGGCCCATCATCGGCGCCATCATGGGTGCACAGTTTGGCACGGCATCCTTCCTTTGGATTGTGTTGGGAAGCATCTTCGCCGGTGCTGTTCACGATTACCTCGCAGGCATGATTTCGTTGCGCGACAAAGGTGCAAGCCTGCCCGAAATCCACGGTACCTACTTGGGCAATGGCGCAAAGCAAGTCATGCGTGCCTTCACCATCATCTTGATGATTTTGGTCGGCGTGGTGTTTGTCAACACACCTGCCACCCTACTCAACGCGCATTTCACACAGGGTTGGAATCCCTATATCTGGATCATCATCATCTTGGCTTATTACCTAATTGCCACTTTGTTACCCATTGACAAAGTCATTGGTAAAATTTATCCCATTTTTGGCATCTTGCTGCTGGGCATGGCTGTGGCAATCTTTGTGGCCTTCATCATTTACAAACCTGAGATTCCCGAATTGTGGAGCGGCCTTCAAAACCGTCACCCCGATGCGGCCAACAACCCCATCTTCCCAATGATGTTCATCAGCATCGCCTGCGGTGCCATCTCGGGTTTCCATGCTACGCAGTCGCCGTTGATGGCACGTTGCATGGTGAATGAGAAACAAGGCCGCCCGATTTTCTATGGCGCTATGATCACTGAAGGCGTAGTGGCTTTGATTTGGGCAGCTGCCGCCGCCTATTTCTTCGGTCCTGACAGCGTGGTTGACGTCACAGGCAAAAGCGGTGCCGCCATCGTTGGCGTCATCGCAAACACCTGGTTCACACCTGTCATCGCTACCATCACCATCTTGGGTGTCATCAGCGCCGCCGTCACCTCGGGCGATACGGCACTGCGTTCGGCACGACTCATCATCGCCGATTTCATGCACTATGACCAAAAGCCCATCAAGAACCGCCTGATTGTGGCTGTCCCGATGTTTGTTGTCACTGCTGCCATATTAGTTTACAGCATATCCGACGCCAAAGGCTTCCAGGTCATCTGGCGTTACTTTGCTTGGGCCAATCAAGTGCTGGCCACAGTGACACTTTGGGCTATTTCCGTATACTTGGCCAAGAACAAAGGCAAGCTATGGTATCTCATCACCCTCATCCCTGCCCTCTTCATGACTATGGTGACGGGATGTTTCCTCTTCGTGGCCAAGGCTGCCGACGGCGGACTCGGTTCTATCCTACCCCGCCCCGTGGGCTACGGCATCGGGGCCGCCATCACTATTTTGGGATTGGTTCTGTTTACGGTCTGGTTTAAAAAGCAAAAACGAACGCAACTATAACGAACTGATGATATTTTATGAAGCATTACCGAACATCTAAGCTTAGGTATTGGGTATGGCATGATCATGGGCATCCCTTTCACAGCTACAGGTCTTAATGCAGATAATTTACCTATAACAAGGAAAATAACGACAATACAAATGGAAGTCTTTGCTGGCATCCATTATTATTTCTGAAAACAATGAAAAGAATCCTGTCCATAGGCTTACTCTTTTTATGCTTCACTTCCTGTGCTCCACGAATCATCAAAGACATCGAGGTCAGATATCCACCATTGGATAACACATCGGAGGTGAGTGTTTTTGAAGTAGGTGATAGCGTTCCAGAAAACGCCGAAGTCCTCGGTGAAATCGCCATCCTTGATGGATTTGCTGCAAGAAACTGGGAACATCTGCTGGAAAAAGCGAAAAATGAAGCCAGAACTGTTGGGGGGAATGGCTTGGAGATTCAGACACACATCTATCCAAACTCTGATGGAAACAGATTTCACCAGATTGCAGCCTACATCCTAGACATCGACAACAATTATACACCGATAGAACCTGCTGTAACAATCGATAAAGCTTTTAATGACTACGTAATCATGCAAGAAGCTGACACTATTCCTTGCATCATTGCTGATGAGTCAGATGTTTCCATCCTTTTTGTACATGATTATGAAAGACAAGGCCATAGAAGATCGGTATGGATTCCCAAAGACGACCTCATTTCGTATCACATTGAGGACACAACGACCTTTGCTAGAACACAACTAGAAAAAAGTAAGCCTTTGAAGGTCAGATTTGCAGTTGATGGCGGTTATGCTGTTAATAAAGGTTTTGTATATACAGGAAAAGTGAACTTGATTAATAAGAACATGACCTTTGGCCTGACCTATGACTACCTATATAGCTTCCAAAACCATAAATATCGAAGGCATTTTATCGGTGGCAGTATTGGCTATCACAAATACTTCCTTTCGAATCAAAAACTTTTGGATTGCCTTCTCGATGGTGCCTGCGACCTCCACAAACAAGACAATCAAACCCAATCCATTACTTTCGAATTTCTATTAGGGTACCTTAATAGAAACCTTCAGAATCGATCATCGTTTGAAATAGGCTGTGCCCTTTCCTACGACCTAATGCTCACCAAACATCTTGGCGTAGGAATTGGAGCATCATTTTATTTAGTTCAGCGAAGACCCAATTTATATGCTGGCCTTCGCTATTACCTTTAAAAGTCCTGTCCCTATGAAAAAAACAACGATAGTTTTTATGGTTGCACTCTTGATAGGTAGCCTTTCCGCCTGCCACAAAGTGGAATACGGAGGCCAAACAGGCAAGATCTTGCATAAGAAATACGACCCTGCGCTGAACATCAGTTACAGTTATGCCGACTCCGTGCAGACTTGGGACACCCTTCGTATGGATCTCGACCAAGACGGCATCACCGACCTAAAGGTCTATTTCGAATACGACATCCCTTTCATCCAAGCTATGAATGACTGGCAGATTTGCATCCTCAGCATAGACAACCTAAACATAACCGACTCGAACTGGTGGGGGAAAGGCATCCATGTGTATTATGATTCCGTCCATCCCATCGCAGTAGTACACAGTGCAGAAAATGGCTCTTATTATGGATGGCTCGATGCCTATTCTTCAGTTGGCAGCGACGGACAACAAAACGTTATTCGGTTTTATCTGAGAGAGACGGGCTATTGCACTTGCCTCAACTACCCGCTCAAATGGGGTGAAAAATGAAAAACGAAATGCCCGACTGGATTAACCAATCGGGCATTTTTCTTTTTTGGAGACGCAAGCATTGCGTCTCTACAACAGATTATTTCGTGGCTTGAGCGTAACCAGCACGCACAGCCTGGATGTTGAGGTCAACGACCTCCTGGCCTTTCTTGCCGAAGATATGGGCAATGGCTTCTTCCACCTTCTCCATGGAGATGCCGAGATAAGGCACCGTAGCACCTAACAGCACCATGTTGGAACGCGCCTTCAGCTGCTTGGCAATCTCGTTGGCATTGAAGGAAACGACATGCTCAAGTTTACCCAACTCAGCGTTGATCTTCTCCATATCAGGATAGTTGTTGATGTTCACAAAAGGATCGTTATTGGTGATGACCCAGCCTTCCTTACTCAACCAAGGCAGGTAGCGCAAGGCTTCCATAGGCTCGGATGACAGGATGATGTCGGCCTGACCTTCCGGAATGACATCGGCAAAGATCTCGTTGTCGGAGATACGAAGGTGTGAAAACACCGAACCACCGCGCTGCGACATGCCGTGGATCTCGGACTGTTTCAGGTTCATGCCCATATTGAGAGCAGCGTCAGAGATAATCTTGGCCACCGAAACGATGCCGTCGCCGCCCACGCCGCATAATACTATGTCTTTTTTCATGATTTCAAGATTTAAGATTTCTAATTTCAAGATTGGCTTTCAGCTCTCAGCAATCAGCTTTCAGCCAGGTCAAATCCAAGCTAATAGCTGACCGCTGAGGGCTGATAGCTTATTTTTTCATGTGTTTCTTCAATTCCACAATGCAGGTGCGGTGCGGGATGATGACCGAGACACCATTATAATTCACCTCTTCTTCGATAATCTTCACGTTCTCTTCGTGGTTCTTGGGCAACGGGATGATGTCGCGGATGTGCTCCGGCTCGACACCGAGGCCTTCGCAGATGCGGCGGATCTTGTTGTGTGCCGACGAAGGCTGACCACCCGTCATGGCGGTGATATCGTTGTCAAGAATCATGACCACGACATTGGCCTTCTCGTTGACGCAGTCCATGAGACCTGTCAAGCCACTGTGACCGAAAGTACCGTCGCCGATGACGGCCACGCTCGGGAAGATGCCCACCTCACTGGCGCCTTTGGCCATGGTGATGGAGGCGCCCATGCACACGGTGGTGTTGATGGCACCCATGTTGAAGCCCAAGGTGTAGCAGCCGATGTCGCCAAACACCTTGCCGCCCTTATGGTTGGCCATGACAGCGTTCAAGGCATTGTAGCTATCGACGTGCGGGCAACCCTGGCAGAGCGCAGGAGGACGGTTGGTGACCACTTCCGGCACCTTGAACATAGTAGGAACATCCATGCCGAGAGCCTTAGCCACCTTTTCGGCATTCAGCTCACCGTCGCGGCGGATGGTCTCGTCAAGACGACCCATAACGTTCTTACCTTTGCCAAGGAAACCCTTGATATGCTCCTCAACAAACGGTTGACCGTCTTCGAGGACGAGGATTTCGTCGCACTCGTCGTAGAGCTTGTTGATCATATCGTAAGGCAACGGATATTGCGTCACCTTGACAACGGGATACGGGCACTTGCCATCGGGGAAATTTTCCATGAGGTAGTTGTAGGCAATACCCGTGGTAATGATACCGATGTTCTTCTTCGGCCCGTCGATGTATTTGTTGAAGCCTGAGGTCTCTGAAGCCTCAGTGAAAGCGGGTTGCTTGTCGATGAGGTCACGATAAAGACGCTTGGCGTTGGCTGGAAGAAGCACGAACGACTTGGCATCGGCAGGCTCGGTGAGCTCGTTCTGCGGACGGACAGGCTTACGCACCACGCCAGCGCGGCTGTGGGCCAGACGGGTCGGGATGCGGTAGAGCACCGGCGTGCCGAGTTTCTCACTCAGGTCATAGCCGTAGTGCACCATGTCATAGGCCTCTTGTTGGTTGGAAGGCTCCAACATCGGAATCATTGCCCAGTGACCATAGTAGCGGCTGTCCTGTTCATCTTGCGACGAGAACATGCTTGGGTCGTCGGCCACCACGACGAGAACACCCTTGGTGCCGATGATGGCAGCATTCATGAAGGGGTCGCCGCAAACGTTAAGGCCAACGTGTTTCATGCAAGTCATGGCACGTTTGCCAGCATAGGCCACGCCAATGGATGCCTCGAGGGCTGTCTTCTCGTTGGCGCACCAGTTGGCGATCACGCCGAGTTCCTTAGCTTGCTTCGAGTTGATGACATACTCTGTGATTTGGGTTGAGGGCGTGCCCGGGTAGCTGTTGATGGCCGAGCCGCCAGCGTCGATGAAGCCCTGAGCAATGGCCTCATCGCCTAAAAGCAATACTTTCTCCATATCGTATAATTCAATATTTAAAATTCAAAATTCAAGATAGAACTATGGCTGAGGACTTATAGCCAATAGGCCATAGTCAGATTGGCACAAAGATACGGAATAATTCGATACAAACAAGAAAAACTTTACCATCATTGCG
>CADBGN010000084.1 GCA_902794155.1 uncultured Bacteroidia bacterium | reverse complement strand
AAAGAGTCGGGATCGTTGCTCTTCTCGCGAAGGTCAAGGGTGGACTGAAGCTTTTCTCTCATAGCTTTCAGTTCTGCTAAAGACTTAACTTTTGCCATAGAATGATTATTTTTATGGTTATTTATTGAGTTGATTTCTCACTTTTGCTTTCCAAAAAGACATGCTTCTTGAAAAACGCTGCAAATTTAGGGAAAATATGTGCTCATTCCAAATAATCAAGAAAGATTTTTTGAACGTTAGTGTTTTTGTATTTTCTTATATTTCATACATTTAAAAACCACAATAACGCATAAAACGTAAATTAGAATCGTTCTAATTTAGAAAGGGGCATCATTTGTAAAAAAATAAAGGCTCTCCGATCGACATTAGTCGCATCGGAAAGCCATAATTCCGCATGTGTCTAGCTCTTACAGCTCGTCATTTATAAGCATTTCGAGCACCTTCATAAAGTTTTGCTCTTTTAAGTTGACCTCGCCTTCCTCTGCCGCGACAATATCATTGAGGTCAGCCATAAATGCGACTTTATCCTCTTGGGTTTTCAAGAACTCGTCTTTATGCTCCTTGAAGAAACTCAGCCAAGCCGGGCTAGACATGGACTTCCAAGATTCGAAGACCTCGTTATAACTTTTTTCGTCGAACTGCATACAAATGCGTTCCAACTCTTTCATGGAAATGTTGCCATCGATGCCCGAGGCGCAAAGCATCATGAAAATCTCAAACTTTTCTTTGGTAAGGTTTTCCATAGTTGTTTAATTTTATTCGATTATGGCACAAAAGTAGGAAATAAAACCTTACCTTTGCACCAAATTTCAATTTTTATGAGAAAAAATTTTTTTATTGCCATTTTTACCCTGATTTGCAGCATGGGAATGGCACAAGACAAATGTTTTTGGGTGTTCTTCACCGACAAAAACGACACCCAATTCGATCCCTATTCCTACTTCGATGCCAAAGCCATCGAACGCTATCAGCAATGCGGTGCCGACCTTTATGACATCAGCAACTACCCGCTGAACGACAGCTATGTCGGTACAGTCGGCTCCTACTCCACCGAGGTCTTCGGCGAGTCGCGCTGGCTGAATGCCATTGGCATTGAAGCCACCGACGACAATGCTGCCTTGATTGCCCAGTTGCCTTTTGTGGCTCGTGTTCAGGAAATCGTTTCCAACGGGACGGTTGCGAATGTTAAGACCGAGTTCAAGGAGATTGAGGAAGACAATAAAGACATCCTCACCGACCAGGTGAAACGTTTCGGTGGACAGTATTTCATCGACAAAGGAATCGACGGCAAAGGCCTACGCATCTGTGTGATGGACGGTGGCTTCCCAAAGGTGAACACCCACCCCGCTTTCCAGCATCTTCGCGACAACAACCAGATTATCAAGACTTACAACTTCCCCAACAAAAAGGAGGACGTATACGGATGGAACACGCATGGCACCATGGTGCTGAGTTGCATCGCTGGCATCAATAAGGAAGGTCAGAAGCTCGGTCTCGCCACAGGCGCCGAGTTCTTGCTGGCCCGTAC
This sequence comes from uncultured Bacteroidia bacterium, assembly GCA_902794155.1. Taxonomy (GTDB): domain Bacteria; phylum Bacteroidota; class Bacteroidia; order Bacteroidales; family F082; genus Limimorpha. The sequence goes on along the minus strand of CADBGN010000084.1, from coordinate 7,808 downwards.
CGAAATTGAACCGGAGCCTTTTAAAGAAGAGGTGTGGTGGGCACAAGGTGCCGAATGGGCCGACAAGAACGGTGCCGACATCATCAACAGCTCGCTGGGTTACGGCAAGGACCGCCACTGGACCAAGGACATGGACGGCACTTCCTACGTGGCCAAAGCTGCCAACAAAGCCGCCGAAAAGGGCATCCTGATCTGCAACTCCGCCGGCAACGAAGGCGACGACGAACGCTGGATGACCATCATCACGCCTGCGGATGCCGAAAATGTTATCTGCGTGGGTGGCATTGATGCCAACCTAAAGGACTATCGCCATATCTCTTTCAGCTCCTACGGTCCTACTGCCGACAAACGCCGCAAACCCGATGTGGTGGCCTTCGGCGAAGCCCAAGTGGCCAACCCCAGCGGTGGCTTTACCTCAGCCTTCGGCACTTCGTTTGCCAGCCCCCTGACGGCCGGTTTCTGCGCCTGCGCATGGCAAACCAAACGCGATTTGACCGCCTTGCAGATGAAGGCTGAAATTCAAAAGTCGTGCGACCTCTATCCATATTATGATTATGCCTTTGGCTACGGTGTACCCCAAGCTGCCTATTTCACGGGTGACCTGAAATCCGCCGAGCGTTCGTTCAACCTCGTGCAGGAGAAGGACGGCGTGAAGATTGTCGTCCCGAAGGTCATCGAAAACCAGGATGTTTTCATCAATGTGGAAGGTACCGATGGCGTGCTACTCGGTTATTATAAGGTGCATCCCGACTCAGCAGGCATCAAACTGAACAACAAGGACTTCGGTCAAGGCAAAAAGCTCAATGTCAGCTACAACGGATTCTATGACTCCTGCCCTATAAGTGGAATGGGCGGTGATGTCAACCTGCTGACCCAATACAGAAACAGCCAGAACGGGACCTTTAAAAAGGTGGAAGCGGAAGGTTGGCAAAAGACAACCTACTTCCAATACGACTACATCTTGCCAAATGCCACGTGGAACGGCTTCAACCGCCATATCGCCATCGGTCGCCGCTGGATGTATGGCAAGTCATATAAAATAGGTATGGGTCTCGGTCTCGATTGGAACCGTTTTGTGAACAATGACAAGGACAGCGACTTCCATCCCTTCCATGATCAAATTATGTTAAGGAGCATGCAATTGCGTGGCGAATTGATGCAACGCGTCGCCATCCGCCTCTGGGGCATCAACTGGGACCTCGGTGGCTATGGTGGAATCAATATCACACGCCGAGTGCGCATCACCGACAAGACTTACATTACCGACGATATGGGTCAACCCATCTCAGGCAACGACTATTCAAAGAAGATCACGACCTATTACAATGCCAAAATAATGAATCTCTTTGAATATGGTGCCTTCACACGCATCAGTTACAGCATCGCCAATATGCTCAACATTGGTGTTTATGGCAGCTATCGCCTGTCGCCTGTCTGCAAAGACACCGACGACCTCATTCATCCGGATGGAGGCTGTTACATCAGTCCGTCTCATTGGAGTGTTGGCATCGAGTTTGAGATTTTGCCTTAATGAAAAACGGGGCGGACTGAGTATCCGACACTGCGATCGTATGGACCAGATGAATGATTGCCAGAATAGAACTTGCTGTATAATGCATTGTTTGGGCCTGTTGCATCAAGTGAGCTCGACCAATAGTTGCCATCGGAACCGACACGGTTGAGGCTTTCGATCCAATAATAGCCACCAGCAGGAAGGAAAATGCTGTTACCATTGGAGGCTCTAATCAGCCTTCCGTTGACACCGTTTTGGGTGGTCCATAAGGTTGTCGTATTATTCCATAGCTCTTGCCATTGGGCATCCGTAGGCATACTCCAACGATCGCCCCAGTTGGCCGTAGCAGCATCGTCTTCCGAACACAAGACGGTGAAGGTATCTGTATAACCTTCGTTTCCAAAACTCGCCATGTTGCAGTACTTGGTAAGTTTGTGATCCTCGCCGTTGCAGTATTTATAGGTAGGCCAAGTATAAGTAGTCTTAGGACAAGTCTCGCCCCAGGCAAAGTAGTCGCCATAGTTTTCGGGCGTATTGGCACCCACATTACAAGTAGCCCATAGCGTTCCACTTGGCAAACCTAGGTCAATGTAGTCGTGGCCATTGTAGGTTCCACTTCCATCGCTATTTCCTGGATTGCTTTCTAACGTCTTGAAGCTTTTGTCCTCTCCATAGTAGATCTCTGAATCACTCAAAGCGTATGCCCTGACATGATAAACGGTGTTTGGTTCAAAATCTCTAAGGGCACAAACGAATGGAACCATCCAGTTTGTAGTGGAAACATGAGCACCATCCACCGTGGGGTTGGGATTGGTACCCCAGCAAACACCAAGTTCATGGAGAGTAAGACCTTCTGGGACCTCTACCCTTCCTCCACAAACAACGGTGGTTTCGGTAATGTCCTTCGGAGTGTCCGTAATTACTTTAACAATCACCTCTTCATTATTATCACTATTATTATCTCCGCCTTGGCTTCCACCTCCATTAATGGGGTCGTTTTCCGGTTTGCAACCTGTGGAAAATATCATCGCAGTAACTAGCATCAAGACGGATAAAGCCTTCATTGTTATTTTTTTCATTGCTTTACAATTTGAATTAAACGGCGCAAAAGTAGAAAAAAAGATATTCTACACCAAGTTTTCTTAATTGAACTAATCTTGAATTTGTCTTTGCTATGAAAGTAGGCCATTTAATTGTTTTTTTTGGTCGGCAGACAAATTATTTGTTTTTACTTGAATTAGTGTCAAAATATGTAACTTTGCACACACGAACAATACATACAGACTATGCTACAAAAAGGAACAAAAGCCCCTTATTTTGAGGGCAATGACGAAAACGGCAACCTTGTAAAACTCACCGATTTTGCTGGAAAGAAACTGGTGCTTTATTTCTATCCCAAGGACAGCACACCGGGCTGCACCGCCGAGGCCTGCGACCTGCGCGACAACTACGAGCGTTTTCTGTCGTTGGGCTATAATGTGATAGGCGTCAGCCGCGATAGTGCCGCCTCGCATCAACGTTTCATTGCCAAGTATAACCTGCCTTTCCATCTCATCGCCGATACCGACTTGACCATCCTGAAAGCCTACGAGGCTTGGGGAGAGAAAAAGATGTACGGCAAGGTGACCGAAGGTACGCTGCGCACTACTTATGTCATTGATGAAGAGGGTATTATCATCGATGCTATTGGTAAGGTGGACACCAAGAACCATACGGCACAAATATTATAAGTCATGAGATACTACGTTGTTGATGCCTTTACCGACCAGCTTTTCGGCGGCAATCCCGCAGGTGTGGTGCTGCTCGAATCAGAACAGTTTCCTAAAGAGAAGTTGATGTTGCAAATCGCTGCGGAATTGCGCTATTCGGAGACGGCTTTCATCAGGCGACACTCAGATAAGGAGTTTACTATCCGGTATTTCACGCCCAAAGCCGAGGTGGAACTATGTGGTCACGCCACCATAGCATCATTATATTTGTTGCACCATGAAGGTTTGGCTTCGGGTCAATGCCTTTGCCACACGCTTGCCGGTGACTTGACTGTCGAAGCAGGAGAAAGGGTGATGATGCAGATGGCCATGCCTCGTATTGTGGTTACTGTCGAAGAGACGGAAGAAATCTATAAGGCATTGGGCGTCAATGATTACCATCCCGTGATGCCTATACAAATTGCCTACTCGGGCCTTCCCGATTTGATGATTCCCTTGCCCGATGTGGACACCTTGCAGGCCTTGAATCCCAACATGGAGGCCATCACGGCCATCACCAAGAAATATGATGCGGTCAGTTTCCATGTCTTTGCCTTCGCCAACGACAGCTACACAGCCCATGTCCGCGACTTCGGGCCTTTGTACGGCGTGCCTGAGGAATCGGCCACTGGCACCGCCAATGCTGCCTTGACCTTCTATCTGCAACATAACGGATGTCTTGGTGCAGAAGCGGAATGTGCCTTTTTGCAAGGTGAGGCCATGGGAAGACCTTCTGTCGTCGCAACACGCATTGCTGAAAACGGAACCATCTATGTGGGCGGGACGGCAGCGGTTGTGGCCAAAGGAGAATTGTTACCTAATCAATAAAAAATAAGTTATGTCAGGACTCTTGGAATTTGATGCCATCATCCTTCAAAACGAAGATATGGATGCCGCCTTCGTGGAGGTGCCTTTCGACATCAAGGCGCTTTATGGAAAGGGCCGGCTTTTGGTGCATGCCACTTTCGACGGTGTGCCTTACGACGGCCAAATCGTGAAGATGGGCACACCTTGTTTTATTATTGGACTGCGGAAGGACATCCGGAAACAAATCGGCAAGAGTTTTGGCGACACGGTTCATGTCACTTTTTGTGAACGATAATAAAAAAGTGTATTTTTGTCGCCACAAACCAAACCTGTCAAGAAGATGAACAAACACTTGAAATCTTGGAGAAACTTTCTTGTGACGACAGCTGCGTTTTTCCTTGCCTTCCAGAACGTTTCGGCGCAAACGAGCGATAGCATCCCTTTCCTTTTTCGAGGGTACAACCGAGGACATTTGTACATTCCCGTAACCATCAATGATTCAATCCATTGCAATGTTGTTTTTGATACGGGGGCTTCTGATTTGTTTGGAGTGGACAGCGTTTTTTTGGCTCATTCTGGATGGAAACCACAGAATTTCTATAATGCTCGAACAGGCGGAACGGCTGGAAACACAATGGTAAAGATTATTGCCGACCAAACGAAAATCAACATCGGAAACATTGAAGATTACTATGGCTCGGTACTGATCATGCAATTGAGGAATGCAGTGAGTTGCCACGCTGACGGCATTTTAGGCATCAAGAACATTGCGGACTACCCATTTGAAATCAATTTTGAGCATAAGTACCTGAAACAGATTAAATCCGGCAAGCCCGACACCAAAGATTACATCAAGGTGCCCATCCAATACAAGGGCAACCGAATCATGCTGCAAGCTGCCATAACCATCGGTGGAAAGACCATCAAAGGCTGGTATCTGATGGATACGGGTAGCGGTGGGTCGGTGGATTTTACAGCGCAAACGGTTAAACAATACGGTCTTAACACGGTTTCCGGCAAAAGATACATTACAGATGTGGCGCAATTAGGCATAGGTGACAAGACGCAAGAATGGCAGGTGGACATGATGCCCGACCGAATTGTCATTGGAAACGACACTTTGAAAGGAGTACCAGTTTCCTACTTTCCTGAAGGAGCAGGAGCGTTCAGCAACCGACCTTATGTCGGGGTGATTGGCAATGGGGTTTGGTCGAAGTACAATATCATTATCGACGTGAAGAATAGTATGCTTTATCTTCATCGCTTCAATTCGGAATCTTTGCAAAAACCAACCTACGACTATCGTTTCAAAAACCGCACCGACATTGGCAAAGGATGGGTCGTTGCTTCGTTGGTCAGGGACGGCGATGCCGCCAATGCGAGGATGGAATTGGGCGATGTGATTACGGCAATCAATGGGAAAAACGTCGCCGATTATTCTTGGGAAGAAGAGTGCGATGTTGAGTTCTTGTCTATGCAAGAGATTGACATCATTGGCAGTGACGGCTGCGAAAAGCATATCACTTTGGAGCCCAAAAATCGGTGGTAAACCATGTCCAAACTCAAAACCATGTTGTCAGGCAGAATCAGCGGAAGCGATGCCAGAGCATTAGCAAAAGGAGACTTCAAAGAAGAACTTTTCCAATTGCTCTTTGATGAAGACAAGCGTACCTCCGACAATGCAGCCTGGGTGATGACGCACCTGCCCCAAACAGCGGATGCCTGGCTGACCGAACGGCAGAACATCCTCATCGACGAGGCCATGCGTACCGAGAGCACCACCAAACGACGCCTCATCATGAACCTCTTGGAGAGAACTCCCTTTGAGGCCGACCGCATCCGCACCGACTTCCTCGATTTCTGTTTCAACACCATGCTCTCCGACGAGCCCATCGGCGTGAAGTCTTTAGCTATCAAGTTGACGTACGCGCAGAGCGTCCATTATCCCGAACTGCTCGAAGAGTTCAACACCGCCCTCCAGATGATGGAACCCGAGGTATTGCCGGCCGCGTTGAAGCACATTCGGGGCAAAATGCTTAAGAAACAATCCAATAACTAAACCATGAACACGCAATTCACCATCCGTCCCGCGAAGCCCGAAGAGGCTGGCCTCGTCCTCGAATTCATCAAGAAACTCGCCGTTTACGAGAAATGCGCCGATGAGGTCGTGGCCGACGAGGCCACTATTTATCATTCACTTTTTGTGGAGCATTCCGCTGAGGTAGTCTTCGCCGAGGAAGACGGCACAGTCGTCGGCTTCGCCTTGTTTTTCCACAATTTCTCCACTTTTGTCGGGCGCAAGGGCCTGTATCTTGAAGACCTGTTCATCCTTCCCGAAAAACGCGGTCGAGGCTATGGTAAGGCCTTGCTGAAATATTTGGCAAAGATTGCTGTGGAGCGCAACTGCGGCCGCATGGAGTGGATCTGCCTCGATTGGAACAAACCCGCCTTGACCGTTTACCGCAGCATCGGTGCCGTGCCCATGGACGAATGGACGGTGCAGCGCTTAGACGAAGTGGCATTGAAAAAGTTTGCACTGGAGGATTGACGATGGACGTGTTCCGCTATCAGACCCCAGAAGGTTTTGATGACCTGCTGATGTGTACCGACGGCGAGGTGTTGACTGGCCTATGGTTTGCAGGTTCACGTGACGAAAACAAACATCCATTGGGCGTTGTTGAGACACGGCGCGCCACGTCTCTACCGCCTGTAATCCATGACACCTATCGTTGGCTGGACCTCTATTTCACAGGCCGTCAGCCCGATTTCACACCAGCCTATCGCATGGAAGGCCTGACGCCATTCCGTAAGGCGGTGTTGGATATCGTATGTGAAATACCTTTCGGGAGAACCGTGACCTACGGCCAAATTGCGAAACGCATCGTAGAGACGTTTCCTGAAACGTCTCCGAAACCAAGAAAAATGTCGGCACAGGCGGTAGGTGGCGCAGTAGGTTGGAACCCCATCTGCCTCATCGTGCCCTGCCATCGCGTGATGGGCGCGAACGGCAACCTTACAGGTTACGGAGGGGGCATTCACAACAAAATCGCTTTGCTGAAATTGGAAGGAAACCTTGTGTTAATTCCAAAAGTATTATCTTTGCGCAATAAGTAAATGTGCATAATTGATATACATAAATAATCATGGCCGTCAGCAGTCAGCCATCAGCCGCCAGCAACGATGCTACTGAGCTGATAGCTTATAGCCAATGAAGTTCATAGAAATAGAAAAAGTAGTATTATGGAATTCAAATGGGAGGACGGCTTCACTATAGCCACGAGAATTGATGCAGACGGCGCCATCGTCATTACTGCCAATGCAGCAGGGTTGCGATCGTTGTCCAATCATTTTATGGCACTCGCCAATGAGGAATCTACACACTCACACTTTCATCTCGACGAATACAATTCTTTGGAGGATAACTCCGTGGAATTAATTGTAGAGAAGGTGGAAATGCCCTAAAAAAGCATTGCGATGAGATTAAAACAATATGACGGTCAGTGCGTTAGGATTGATTGCGTAGACGGGAATGTCTATGATGGCATTTGCAGTTACAACAATAAGGAGTATAACGAGCAGGAATATGGTCGCCCCGAGGAGTGCCTGGTGATGGTCAACTTCCTTTTTTTCAAAAGCGATATCGTAGCCATAGAAAGTTTGGAAAACCACACGGGTCCCTACGGAAAATTCCATGATCCGTTTGGGAAACTGGAGGAGATGAATGTGCAAGATGGTTTGAA
>CADBGN010000083.1 GCA_902794155.1 uncultured Bacteroidia bacterium | reverse complement strand
GGAAAAACCTGGTGACATCATATACACCCCAAACATCAATCCTGATAGCATAACCACCATTCACATACCTTTGTCTGGAACGGAGAACTAAAACTACCTACAGCTGAAATAAGCCTTATTCAACAGATGTGACCGCCGCAAGGTTTTCCTGCCTTTGCGGCGGTTCTTTATTCGTGGTGATGGCCCTCGCAGTGGTGATGGCAACTGGGGTCACCGTATACGATGGTGCCGTTGAGAAACATCGCCAACACCTGCTCCACAGGAAGTTCGGGAACACCGGCATGGATACGAATGCCCAACTGGTTCAGTAGATTGACTGCGCCTTGGCCCAATCCACCACAAAGCACATCGGTGCAACCCTGCTCGGCCAAGAACCTCGGCATGGCACCGTGTTCATGCTCGGGTGCTTGCAACACCTTTTGGTCAACAATCTTTCCGTCTTCAACAATAACAATAGTGACTTGTGGCGCCTTTCCGAAGTGCTGCCACAGTTTGCCCTCGTTGGTGGGTATGGCTATTCTTTGATTCATGATTGAATGGTTTTGAAATCGTTAGATTCAACGTAGTTAAATTTTCTGCAAAGATAGTACTTTTGCAGCAAATTCGATTCAAAATGAAGATCAAAACCTTTCTCATAGCGCTGTTCACACTGGCAACATTGGGTATGTCGGCGCAAGACAACACCGAAGGCGAGACATTCCAACTCACCAAACAGGGCGCACATTATGTGTTCACCGCCAGCATCAACGGCACAGCTGATGCCACAATCTTGGTGGAATCGGGCATCCCGGCCTTACTGGTCGATTCGGCATTTGTATTCAGCAGTGGAATCCTGTCGGACATGGAATTGACTGTCGCTGACAAAGAGAAGTTGAGCCTCGCCGGCCGCGTCTATAAGATCACCCACAAGGCAAATGGAATGGTGCGTATTGGTAACAGCACCTCCTATAACGGAGAAGTGTTTGTGCTGTCAAATTACGACTATGGGCCATACGAAGTGGCCGTGCCGGTGATGTATCTGCATAACGACCTCGACGATGGCAGTCGTATCATCAGCCTCGACCTTGGCAATAATAGCCTTCAGATGCTGAGCAAGGCATCGCTTAATGCCATCAAGGCAGACTATTCAAGGAGCGACATGAACACAGATACCTACGAGGGGATGTTCGCCATGGAGACAAGCATGACGCTTGACGACGGGATAAAACCAAGAACGCTCAGCGGTAATTTCATGATCGATTTCGGCAACCCGGAATTGTTATTTCTTTTACATCATACCGAAGAAGTCCAAAAGTTTCTTGCCGACAATGCCGACATGGAACTGCGGGAGGCCACCACTCCGAGCGGTGAGGTGGTGGGGCAATTCATCCTCACAAAACAATGCCAACTCTGCAGTATCGCTTTCCCTAACGCAATGGTTGTCATTACCAAAAACCTGCCTTTGTTTACAACGCCTGGCAACATTGGCCTGAAATTCTTTGAAAGAACCCATGCCATTTTCGATTTTGACCAGTCTGTTGTTTATATGAAAGGAAAATAGCAGACGAATTCAAAACTTCGATAGCCGCTAGATAGAACAACTACAACTGTTCCTCCAAAAACTCAGCCGCATCGGCCACACAGCCGGTGCATTGGCGGAGCACCACACCTGTACCTACCCCTTTGAGCATCTTACATTGCGTGGCACCATTGCGTTGCTGGAACTCGGTCATGATTTGCCTCATGGCTTTTCTAGCTCCTACCCTATCCTTTTTAGCCAATCCTAACACGATGCCTGCCCCGACAAGTGCGCCACAGGTGCCTTCCATATTCCCCATGCCCGAGCCATAGGCGTTGCCTAGGTTACGGCCAGTTTCTTCATCGATTCCGACCAAGTCGGCGTAGGTGCAAATAACAGCTTGGGCACAGTTGTGTGTGCCGTTCTCCAGTTTCTCTGCTGCTATGTGTTTTCTAGTTTCCATGAAATTTGTATTTTTTTGCAAAGGTACTCTTTTTTCTGTGTATTTTTGCAAAGTGCTTTATTTAAACAACCACTAAAAACAAAGGTCTAATGGACGACAAAACCACTTTCCGTCCGATGCGGCGGTTCAAACAACAGATAACCGACGAGGCGTGCATAGCCCTACTTCAGAAGGTGCCACGCGGCGTGCTCGCCGTGCTGGGCGACGGCGGCTACCCTTACACCGTTCCGCTCGACTTTGTGTATGACGACGGCAAGATTTATTTCCACTGCGCCAAAGAAGGTCACAAACTGGACGCCATAAAGGCCTGCGACAAGGTCTCGTTCTGTGTCCTCAACGAAGGCGTGAAAGAACCCGACAGCTGGTGGTATCATTTCGAGAGCGTGGTTTGTTTTGGTAGGATGCACATCGTCGAAGACCCAGTTCGTAAGAACGCCCTTTTACGCTTGCTGGGTGCCAAATATTTCCCACAGAGCTATGACATAGATGCAGATATGGCACAGGACGCCCCCAATGCTTTTGTACTCGAACTGCAAATCGAACACATGAGTGGCAAGCGAGTGCGCGAAAAATAAATAAAGACATGACAAAAGACTATTCATCATACGGTCCGGCATACCGAAACTTCAAGGTGAGGGAGGATGTTTATGTCCCACAACCCATTGAGGAGTTCTCTGCCGACAATCCCTTCACGAAGATGGCTCCTATACGTGGGGAACTCAAGGACATTCGTTTTGATGGGACCTATACCTATCTTGATAAATCTTTGAGGTTCAAAATAGTGAATTCGTTCATGTATCTTGTAGCATGGACGCTTGCCTTCCTCTTGAACCGAATCCGATATGGCTTCAAAATCGAAGGCCGTGAGAAAATACGCCAAAACCGCAAGCTTTTCGACCATGGCGTGATGACGGTTTGCAACCATGTCTACCGTTGGGATATGATTAGCGTCATGCAGGCGATGCGTTTCAGAAAGGCATGGATTCCAATGTATGCCCAGCCATTCAGAGGCAAAGATGGTTTTATCATGAAAGCCGTGGGGGGAATAGCCATCCCCGAAGAACGCAGCGGATTGAAAGCGTTCGATGATGCAATGGCTGAGTTGTGCGCCAACAACCAGTGGATTCACATCTTTCCTGAAAGCTGCAGCTGGAAATTCTATGCCCCGTTGCGTCCTTTCAAAATAGGTGCTTTCAATATGGCTTATCGGCATTCGCTCCCAGTGATCCCCTTAGTAATCTCATTCAGGCCACGCACGGGATGGCGAAAGCTGTTCAGTAAAGACGAACCTTTGATTACCATCCATGTGGGCGACCCTATCATACCTAACACTAACACACCTCGAAAAGAAGAGACGGCGCGGATGCGCACCATGCTTGATATGGCCGGTATAGTCTCCAACCCCTGGCCTTCTTCTATCGATTGAAAACTAATCATTATGACTACAAAAATTATAGATCCGGTACCTGTCGAGCTGATTAAAGCGGAACTTACCAAATCCAAAAAACTGGAAGACACGAACAAAGGCCACAACGAGTTGTATATCGTTACCTGGCAAGACTCTCCCAATGTGGTTACGGAAATCGGCAGGCTGCGAGAGTTGACCTTCCGTGACGCGGGTGGTGCCACGGGCAATGCTCTGGATCTTGACGAGTACGACAAGATGGAGAATTCATACAAGCAACTGATTGTGTGGGATCCCGACAACGAGGCCATCATTGGTGGATATCGTTTCATCTTCGGATCAGATGCCATCATCGACGAAAATGGTCAGCCGGTCTTGGCAAGTTCCCATCAGTTTCGCTTTTCCCAGAAGTTCATAGACGAATATCTGCCGCATGTCATAGAGCTTGGCCGCAATTTTGTGGCTCCTGAATACCAGAGCTCAAAGAATGGCGCAAAGTCCATTTTTGCCTTGGACAATTTGTGGGACGGTCTTGTGGCCATTATCATGAAGAACCCTAATCTGCTCTATTACTTCGGAAAGATAACCGTTTATCCATCATACGACCATATCACCAGAGATCTGCTCTATCATTTTCTATGGAAGCATTTTGGTGACAAAGACGAGCTTGTCCGACCTTGGGATGACCAGGCGCTCATGCCTAATTCCGATCCCGAGTTGATGGATTTGATCGTAAACAAGGATGATTCGATGGAAGACTACAAACTGCTGAAGGCTGCAGCTAAAATGAGGCACGTAAATATTCCTCCGAATTTTACTGCGTATATCTCCGTCACATCCCACATGCTTATGTTCGGGACGGCAGTCAACACATTGATGGACAACATCGAGGACTCTGCGGTGCTTATTCCGTTCGATAATATCTATCATGAAAAGAAACGGCGCCATATTGGAGCGTATCTCCGGTTCTCTCTCGCAAAGAGGCGCAAGAATGTGGACTTAAACGCACCTGCAATAGAGGAACTGATGATTGACAATTGGCTGAATAAACGATACCACCAAGTAAAGCGTTTACTCAAAAAATCAGGACGTACATTCTAGTCATGAACGCGACCAAGGCATGATCAGGACACACATCCAATTGCAGCGTCAAGCAGGTGGTTTTAATGTGTTTAAGAACATTGATCAACATATTGGCAAACAATAAAAACCATTGTTTTGCAGTTGTATATGTATTCTAACCATTGCATTTTATGAAACGCATTTTGAATTTTTTCCTCCTAGTGTCGCTTCTCGTTTTGTTGGGTTGTGCAAAGGACAATATCGTCCTCATCGACCCGATTAACACCGAAGAAGACGATATTACGAGCATCGAATTTGCACAAACCGTTTACGTGGCATATTCCTTAAGCGAGAATGCTTCGGTGACAGGCACGAACGATGACTTTTCGGTCACGGTCAGCGGCAATGATGTGACTATCGTTTATTCCGGTGATGAATATGTGATGTACGAACTCTCTGGTTCCACAAACGACGGCTTCTTCAAGCTGTACAGCACCAAGAAACAAGGCATTACGCTGAATAATGTGAGCATCACCAATCCCAATGGTTCCGCCATCAATGTACAAGGGACGGTATTGGAGCCAAACAAAGGCAAACGCACTTTTGTCGTGGTCAATGGCGACAACGCTCTTTTTGATGGCGAGACCTATAGCGACACACCCTCAGGCGAGGACGAGAAAGCCACGTTTTTCAGTGAGGGACAACTGATTTTCAGTGGCAGCGGAACGCTTTCTGTGGATGCTATCGGAAAGTCGGGCATCGTTTCCGATGACTATATTGTCATCCAGACAGGCAACATCAATGTTTCAGTGTCCTCGAATGCCTATTACGACGAAGAAGATGCCGAATACAAAAGCCCTGCCGGCATCAAGACCAACGACTATTTCTCGATAAAAGGTGGCAACCTCATCATCAGCAGCTCGGGGACGGGCGGCAAAGGCATCAGCAGCGACGGAAACGGCTACTTTAGCGGTGGCAACGTTTCGGTGACCGTTACAGGCAGTAACTATGGCTCGTCGGGCGGCTGGGGTGGCAAATCCTCTGACAGCAAGTCGGCCAAAGGCATGAAGTTTGACGGCGACTTGTACTTCTCCGGCAGTCAAGTCTTTGTAAACTGCAGGAACCACGAAGGCATTGAAGCCAAAGGGGCATTGACCATTACGGACGGGAAAGTCTATAGCACTTCCAGTGCCGACGACGCCATCAACTCGGGTGGCAACTTCACCATCAGCGGCGGTTATGTCTGTGGCTACAGTTCCGGCAACGACGGCCTTGACGCCAACGGCAATTTCTACATCAAAGGCGGGGTGGTCTATGCCATCAGCGCCCGCTCACCAGAGGTCGCCATTGACGCCAACTCGGAAGGTGGCTACAAACTCTATCTCACTGGTGGCACCTTGATCGCCGTCGGTGGATTGGAAAACGGATCATCGCTTACACAAAGCTGTTATTCAGCCTCTTCATATTCAACAAACACCTGGCATGCTTTGACCATTGGTGCAGAGACCTATGCGTTCATGACGCCGACTAGCGGTGGCACGCCCTTGGTGGTTTCGGGTGTGTCCTCTCCTACCCTACAATCAGGCGTGACGGTATTGGGCGGCACAGCCCTTTTTGAATCCTGGTTTTACACGGATGCTTCCGTCAGTGGTGGCAATTCCGTCAGCCTTTCATCCTATTCTGGAGGGAATGGCGGTGGCGGAGGCCCTGGTGGTGGCGGACATGGCCCTTTTTAAGTTTAGAGTTTAGTGTTTAGAGTTTAGAGTTATGAAAAGCAAACAGATGATCATATTGTTGTTAGGGTTGTTGTTCCCTATTATGGCGATAGCCCAAACCGACGTCGCCCTCGACCCTGAATTTGGCGGACGCGTATCCGTTTCGGTAGACAAGAGAATCACTAGAGGCTTGCATGTCTCCCTTGAAGAGGAGGCGCGTTTCGACAACAATTTCGGTAGTCTTGATAGACTGCAAACCACATTGGCCTTGAGCTACAAAGTGCATCCCAATATCAAACTTGGCTTGGGCTATGCCCTCATCAACGGCTATGGTGCCAACTCCGAATCGTTCAAGAACCTGCGCCACAGACTGATGGCCGATGTCACGGGGACCATACATTACGGCAATTGGAACTTCTCACTGAAGGAACGCTTTCAGGTGACACGCCGCACGGGCGACTTCAATATGTACCAAAACCCACAAAACGCCTTGACACTGAAAAGCCGTTTGAAAGTCCAATACAAAGGATTGGGCAGACTGCAACCCTACACCTATTTCGAGGTACGCAACTATTTGAACGCACCCGTCATTGAAGCCGCCTATGACGGCAATATTTATGTCACATTGGATGACTATTCCGAAGAAGGCGAGCCTGGTTGGTTCCTAAAAGGTTTCAACGGTGGTTATGTCAACCGTTTGAGGGGCTCATTAGGTGCAGATATTAGGCTGGACAAGCGCAACACCTTGAATTTCTACCTCTTGTGCGATTACCTCATGGAAAAACAAGTGGATGCCAACGCCGAAGGCACCAAACTGAAGTCGTACACCAAAGAGACAGGTTTCCGAGGTTGGATAGGCGCTGGATATGAGTTCGCGTTTTGAAAGAATTTGTAATGGTTATCAAGCCCAGCTGAAATTCTCCTTCTCAGCCCCAATCTCGAAATGGCACTTGGCGATGCCGAGGTCGAGAGCGGCATAGCCGATGAACGAAAACTTCGCCTTGGCTTCCACACGGTTGCCCTCATGCAAGATAAACTCGAACTTCTGCTGGTTGACGGCAGTGGGGGCTAACAGAGCGGCTTCCATTCCCCTACGGAACCATTCGGGCATAACACCTTCAACACGGCAAAAATGCTCGATGCCCTTCTTTTGCGAATGGGCATTGCCTTGGTTGACACCATAACCCAAGGCAATAACTGCCACCAAAGATTCACCGTCAAGCACCTGATATTGGTCGGGTTGCTTCTTGTAGGACAAGCCCACCCAACAGGTGTTCAGGCCGATGGTCTGGGCCAACAGCACCACTTTCTCGCCATAGTATCCGAGTTTCACGTCATCGCCTTTTGGCCCGACAACAGCGATGTAGTTGCCGACCCCTTTAAACCCGCCATATTTTGCCATGCCGCTGGCAAAGGCTTTCGGCTCGTTAGTAACCAATTGGAGGTGCAGTTGACCTTCCTTGTTGCATTCGTCAATCAAGGCCTGCAGTTGTGCGACCTTTTCCGATTCAATAGGTTTTTCCAAGTATTGCCTCACCGAGTGGCGGGCAACGATAGCTTCTTGTAGTGTCATAATGATTTCATTTACAGACCGCAAAGATACAATTTTTTCTTTTTTCGAAAAAAAATCAAAAAATATCGCTTGCGATATAAAAATAGTGTGTACTTTTGCATCGTGAACGATATAAATTTGTGCGATGGAATACGAACAACTCAAATTGGACAATCAACTTTGCTTCCGGCTTTACACGGCGGCGCGCCTCACAATGGGGGCCTATCATCCCTATCTTGATCTGTTGGGCATCACCTATCCCCAATACCTTGTATTATTAGTGTTGTGGGAACAGGACAAACAGCCGGTGAACGACATTGCACACAAGCTGTTTTTGGAGACCAACACCGTCACTCCTCTCCTGCAACGCATGGAAAAAGCGGGATTGGTCAAACGCACCAAAGGCAAGGAAGACACCCGCCAGCGCATCGTCTCGTTGACGAAAAAAGGCATCGAAATGCGCGAGCAGGCCAAGCACATCCCCGATTGCCTTAGTGACGAAATCATCCAAATAACGGGCGAAGAGGAAGAATTTGTCAGAATGATTCCCTCACTCGACAAACTTATTGAAGGACTAAAACATACAACACACAACAAATAACAATTAAAATCTTAAAGCTATGACAAAAGAAGAAGCATTAAAAGGATTTGCTCTGTTAGGAGCTGCCTGGTTTGGAAACAGCAAACAACATTTCGCCTTCTCGGCTTATGACCGCTTCAACGGTTGGAACAAACTCGCCGACAAGTGGAAAGAGGAAGCCGAAGAAGAATGGGACGAAGCAGAAGAGGTGCTCAACCGCCTTGTGGAACTCGGTTGCAAGCCCGCCGACCTGCAAGAGGCCATGAAGACCATGGAATTCCCGTTCTATGATGACCCGAAACAACAGATTGAGTCGGATTATCAACCCAAGGCTATTGAGGAAATGAGCAAGTTGGCCGCTGCCTTCGCCGATGACTATATCACTCAGAAGCTGATTTATAAATGGATCGAAGGCGAGAAGGCTCACATGGATTGGGAAAGACAATACCTCAACTATATCGACAAAGTCGGTTATGAGAATTTCCTCATCGAAATGATGTAATTGTCGTGAAAAAAAGGTTTATTGGCATGGCCGTCATGTTGCTTGCGTTTTTGACGGTCTGTGCACAAAACATTAAAGAAATGGCTACGATTTATGACTTTAAGGCCCTGAACAACAAGGGCGAAGAAGTGGAAATGGCCCAATACAAGGGCAAAGTCCTCATGATTGTCAACACCGCCTCGAAGTGCGGTTTCACTCCCCAATACGATGGTTTGGAAGCCCTCTATAAGAAATACCAAGACCAAGGTCTGGTGATTCTCGGCTTCCCCTGCGACCAATTCAAGCACCAAGAGCCCGGCTCCGATGAGGAAATCGCCGAGTTTTGCCGTCTCAACCATGGCGTAACCTTCCCGCTGATGAAGAAGATCGATGTCTTCGGCGAGAACGCCCATCCCATCTTCAAGTATCTGACACAACAAGTACCGACCGAAGAAGTGCATGGTCTCAAAGACAAGGCTACAATGAAACTTGTCGACGGCTTGAGCAAATCCGAAGGTCGTGAAGAAGGTGGTGTACGCTGGAACTTCACCAAGTTCCTCATCTCGAAGGACGGCAGCGTCATCAAGCGTTTCGCTCCCGTGGCCAAGCCCGAGGAGATAGAAGCTGATATCGAGGCAATGCTGAAGTAAAAACGCGGAACCATGGCACATCCTTGTGAAAACTGCAAGATTCGCGCACATTACGACGCAAAACCCAAGTCACTGATGGGACGCTTCTGGCGCTGGCACATCAACTTCTGTCCAGGTTGGAAGTCCTATATCACCTCCGTATCGCCTGAGAAACAGGCCGAACTGAGAGAGAAATACCAATTCACCAAGTACCAATAAAAAAAACTGAATCCAAATGGAAGCAAAAGATCAAGTACTGCAAGCCATGCGCGAGATTGGCGCACCCGTCAACGCAGGTAAAATCGCCGAAGTCACCGGCCTCGACCGCAAAGTCGTCGACAAGGCCTTCGACGCTCTGAAGAAAGAAGGCGCCATCGTGTCGCCCGTCCGCTGCAAGTGGGAACCGGCCAAATGATGCTGTGGCCTAAATGAATTTGACCGCCGCAAGGATATATGCCCTTGCTGCGGTCTTTCTTATATCAAATCCTTCTTGTCGATCAGATTGTTCATCAACTCTTCAATGCCCGCATGGCGTTAAACACCGCCAACACCGTGACACCCACATCGGCAAAGACCGCCATCCACATGGTAGCGATGCCGAAAGCGGCCAACAACAGCACGAGTACCTTCACACCGATGGCGAACCAAACGTTCTGCTTGGCAATGCGCAATGTGCGACGAGCAATACGGATGGCAAGGGCTATCTTCGAGGGCTTGTCGTCCATAAGCACAACATCAGCGGCCTCGATGGCGGCATCGCTGCCGAGACCTCCCATGGCGATACCTACATCGGCACGAGCCAGGACAGGGGCATCGTTGATGCCATCACCGACAAAGGCCAGTTGTGAGTTCGGCGCTGCAGGTTTAGTATTGATGAGTTTTTCAACATAGGCGACTTTGTCGACCGGGAGCAATTCGGCATGGTACTCGTCGATGCCGAGTTTTTCAGCAACATCCTTCCCTACTTCCTTGCGGTCGCCGGTGAGCATCACTGTGCGGCTCACTCCAAGCGATTTCAGATCACGAATGGCTTTGGCACTATCCTCTTTGACTTTGTCGTTGATGACGATATGTCCGGCATATTCTCCATCGATGGCGACATGAATGATCGTCCCAATGTGTTCGCAGTCGTGCCATTTCGCTCCTATGGCATCCATCATCCTGGTGTTGCCTACGCAAACCGTCCAATTCTCCACTTTGGCTTTGATGCCTTGTCCAGCTATCTCCTCCACCTCGCTCAACTTGCAGCCATCGGTAGCCTCGTCAGGAAAGGCATCGCGTAGTGCAGCCCCAACGGGATGCGTGGAATAGTGCTCCACATGGGCTGCAAGATGCAACAAATGCCGTTCGTCGCACTTCTCGGGATGCACCGCAGTGACAGCAAACTGGCCATGGGTCAAAGTGCCCGTCTTATCGAAAACCACCGTGTCCACCTTCGATAACACATCCAAATAATTAGAACCTTTCACGAGGATACCCTTACGCGAAGCTCCACCGATGCCGCCAAAAAAGGTGAGCGGCACACTGATGACCAAGGCACAGGGACACGACACCACGAGGAACATCAAGGCACGATAAAGCCAAGTGGCGAAAGTACCCATAAAGTCACCCGAGAAAAGCGGAGGCAACAATGCCAAAGCCAAGGCTGCAAACACCACCACGGGGGTATAGACGCGCGCGAACCTTGTTATAAAAGTCTCGTTTTTCGATTTGCTCTCTGTGGCATTCTCCACCAAATCGATAATCTTCGACACCGTGCTTTCGCCAAAAGCCTTGGTCGTACGCACCTTGACCAACCCTGAAAGATTGACACAACCCGAAATCACCTCATCACCTTCAGTCACATTACGGGGAACGCTTTCGCCTGTCAAAGCTACCGTGTTCAAGGAAGTGCTTCCTTCGATGATAACGCCGTCTAACGGCACCTTCTCGCCTGGTTTGACGAGGATGGTCTCTCCTACTGCGACTTGTTCGGGGCTGACCTCTTCCACCGCTCCATTACGTTCCACATGAGCCACATCGGGACGGATGTCCATCAGGTGGGAAATGCTCTCACGGCTCTTGCCTTCGGCATAGCCTTCGAAAAGCTCGCCTATTTGGAAGAAAAGCATGACAAACACTGCCTCGGGGTATTGCGTCTCGGCTCCGGGAAGGAAGCCGATGCAGAGAGCACCGATTGTGGCGATGGACATCAGAAAATGCTCGTTGAAAGCCTCGCCGTGAGCCAAGCCTTCGGCGGCCTCCTTCAATGTGTCGAAGCCAATAAAAAGGTAGGGAACTAAATAAACCAAAAGAAGCTGCCAATTCGACAAGCCGCAGGTCTTTTCAACAACAACGGCAGCGATGAGCAGCAAGGCTGCAACGGCGATCTTGATGATTTGCTTTTTCAGACCTTCCTCGTGATGATGGTGATGCTCGTGGCCTCCCTCTTCATGCCCGTGATGTTCATGCGAACAACATTCTTCGTTATGTTTGTGTTCTGACATAATTCATTCTCCTTTCGACTGCAAAGATACGAAGGATATGCGCCGCCCCACATCCTTATTTATGACGATTCTTGTTTTTATAAATCCCTAAGAGTGGGGATGTCCCAGTTTTGAGAATCGACGTTATTTTGCAGCAGATTTTTGTCATACACTTAGGATGAATTTTGGGTTAGTTTTTATGTGCGGGATGGTAACATCTGTCCCGCATGCTTTTTTTGTAATTTTGCAGTCAAATACAGCCTATGTTCAAAGCATATAAAACCATCTTATTCTTTCTTTTGCTTGGGGTTTCATTCTCAACTTTTGCCCAAGCCAATCGTACTGAAGATTTCAGTGAACGATACACATTAAAACAAGTCGTGGTGTTGAGCCGCCACAACATCCGATCTCCCCTATCGGGACGGCACTCCACGATGCAACGCATCACGCCTCACGAATGGTACCATTGGTCATCGGCGCCCAGTGAACTGTCGCTGCGCGGCGGCGCACTAGAGACCATGATGGGCCAATATTTCCGCAAGTGGCTTGTCAGCGAAGGCCTGATGCAAGAAAACGAGATCCCCACCGAAGGCGCCATGCGTTTCTATGCCAACTCTTTGCAGCGTACCATCGCCACGGCACAATACTTCTCCTCAGGAATGCTGCCCGTGGCCAACATCCACATTGAGCACCATTTGGAAGTTGGCAAGATGGATTCCATTTTCGCCCCACAAATCACCGACGACAGCGAGGCTTTCAAAGTCCTTGCCCAACAACAGATCACCGCGATGGGCGGCGAAAAAGGCCTGGTCGGCATTGGAGAGAAAATGACGAATAATTACAAGGTGCTGGAACGGGTGCTCGACATGGACCAAAGCAAGGCCTGCCTCGAAGGCGACACCTGCCATTTCCGCACCGACGACGCCCACGTCTACCTC
>CADBGN010000082.1:16457-20808 GCA_902794155.1 uncultured Bacteroidia bacterium | reverse complement strand
GCGCGTCAGCGGCCAGTCAGCCAACTACTGGATCAACCGCTACACCGCTATGGAACTCTCGCACCTGCTCAAAGACCGGAGCCTCACACTCACCGACATCGCCGACCGCTTCAACTTCGCCTCCCTCAGCCACTTCTCGCGCTACGTCCAAAACAATCTCGGGGCTTCGCCGAGTTCGTTCAGGGAGTGAACAAGCCGATGGCGACGATTTGAAAAAAGTTGTATTTTTGCGCATCATTGGATAATGATTCAAACATATCAAAAATGAACAACCAAGACTTTTGGCATAGCATCCATTCGATTATCGACGAGGGCTTCACTGCCAACGGTCTTTCAAAACTGGAGTCGTATGCAGAACAATTCATCACACAACGGCTTGTATATAAGCGATTTTCATCGGCAGAACAGTATGGCTGCTCAATGGGAGGTGCTACGCATGTCATTGCATCCCTACTCGCGGGAGCAAATGCTGCAACAGATAGAGGAGTTTCGCAAGAACTCACTTTCAAAGAAGAATGCGAACTTGGAAAGGCGCAAGAGTCTCTGATTGAAACATGGGCAAGGAAAGTGAACTGTTGGTATGACAATGCCGACGAAACCCTTACCCTTGAATTAGGCGAACAATTGGCCGAAGGCGGTGAGGCGCATGTGTTCCAACATGGATACAATCTTGTTAAAGCAATAGGGTTGGATTATTACATCCAGCCTATTCTTGCGTTGGATCGTATTAGCCTTCATAATGCGTTCTTCCCCGAGACGAGGCTGACTGTGGTTGGATTTGGTCGCTTCTGTGACGGCACTTTTCATATCATTGTAGAGCAAGCTTATATCCAAGGCTCACAAATGTCGGATGAAGAAATCGCCTTGTTTGCTGAACACATTGGATTCAAACTCATCAATCCGAGAAATTGGACTTTCGCCACTCCTGAAATCTATTTGAGCGACCTGCACGACGAGAATGTGATACGCTCAAAAGAGGGAAATGTCTTTGTGGTGGACTGCGACATACGAATCAATACACCAAGCCTTCGTTGTGGAGGGGTACGTAGTTTGACTACTGAAGTTGAAATAAGTTTAAGTAAAAACTAAATGTCTTTGTGTTAAGCCATGGAGAGAGATTTCCTCTATATTGACATTTTGGGGTTTAGTAATATGGTAAAAGAACACTCTCCGAAAATACCACAGATCTTTGATATTTTCAATGGGTTAAGTGTTCATGACCATTATGCCTTTCAGACAATTGTTTTTTCGGACACTATTATTGTTTACAACGGAAACAATGATATGTCCAACCATTATTATGTGACTTACCTAATTGAGTTTGCTCAACAATTGTTCTATAGGTTACTATCTATTGGGGTGTATTACAGAGGCTTTATTACATACGGTGATTTTGAGTTCCATAAACTAACAAACATTCATGCATATTGGGGTAATGCTCTGTTAGAGGCATATGAAGATGACAATAAAAAAGATGAGAATAATAGAATAAAAGGTTTTGGATTGTTTGTCAGGAGGGATTTATCTGATGATATTATCATTCTTGATAAAATGCCTGTTGGAGAAAAGTATAATTTCGTTTTTCTTTGTCAGTCTTATATGAACCTTTATAAAAAGGTTAATGGCCTATTGCCTGTGGATATAAACCTCCTAACCGAAACAGATGAATTTGATAGAATTGACGAAGATTTGGCATTTTTTAGAAAAATTGCATTCATAAAGGAAAATCATCCGTGTGAAAATATAAAGGAGAAATATCAGACCGTCTATAATTGGTATAAAGAAAAGACTCCAAAGTTCTTTGAAATATTTGAAAAACAAGGCTTCCTTCCTTTTATTCTGAATCCTAGTTATTATGGTTCAATAAATCCTTTTGAAACTATCGCAGAGCATGAATTAACAACCGACAAATAAGATAAATTATGAAAACAAGACTTTTTACATATAGCCTACTATTTATGATTGTCTGTGTAATGACAATTTCATGCTCGTCAAAGAGCGAAGTATTTACGGACAATGCTGAAAGCCAAGAATTGTACCGAATCCAAGTAGGTGGGAAATGTGGTTTTATTAATGAAAAAGGTAAACTTGTGATAGAGCCACAGTTTGACCGCGCCTATTGGTATTTCAGCGATAATGTATGTTTTGCCGAACTTGGAGAACGAAAAGGATTAATTGATGTAGATGGAAAATTCGTGGCTGAATTGGATGCGTCAATTAATTGGGTACGTCAGTTTCGAAAAGGTGTTGCGACATTTCGTGCTAACAATGGAAAAGAAGGTATAGTAAACAAATCGGGTGAAATACTTTTACCCGCAACTTTCAAAGAGGTATTTTACGATGAAAACAACGGTTTTTTAGTAGAAGACACTCTTGGCAACTATGGGTATGTAAACTACCAAGGAGATATTATCTTGCCATGCCAAAATAAAGTTGTTCGGACATTTAATGAAGGACTAATGGTAGTTGGTAATAAAAATAATAAATATGGATATGTTGACACAAAGGGGGCATGGGCTATTGACACTATTTATGATGATGCCCGTGATTTCGGAAACGGCTTGGCAAGAGTTAAGGTCGATGAAAAATGGCAGTTCATTGAACACAATGGAAATGTTGTTAGCAGATTCAATTACGATGACATTCTTACAGGGTTTTCATGTAACCGTGCCTTTGTTAAGAATGGCAATGCCATTGAGATGATAGATAGCGATGGAAAAAAGATAGCAATTGTTGAGGCTGATTCGGTATTTGGATTCAGTGAAGGGTTTGCTACGTTTAAGAAAAACGGGAAATATGGTAAGATTGACATAGATGGCAATGTGGTAATTCAGCCATTATTTGAAAACCTCTTATCGACTAATAATGGATTGTCCGTTTTTATTAAGAACAATAAGCAGGGAGTTGTAGATACAGTAGGTAATGTTATTGTGGATGCCATTCATGAAGAGATGTTTCATTGTGATGGTTTTTCTTTACTATGTTTCGAAGATGATAATTGGAGCAAAGGAACCTACTATGATTGCAAGGGACAATTGATTTGGAAAGACATGGATAATGGTCGTCAACTTCCAAACAAGCCGACAAAAGAAGATTGGAAATCATTCTTTGATGCAAAGTTAGCGGATTTGGATCCAATAGAAGGCCTGTATTATGTAGAATATACAAATACTTATCAAAATAGAACAAATCCAAGTATTGTGGGCTCTAATGGAGGGGGTGCTATGTTTTGGGCGATAACACGTAAATCGAGTACTAACAGTTTTGTTGTTCACTTTGTTGAGGATAAACCAAACATGGTCTGGATGAAGAAATTTGAAAAAATTGGAGATTCTAATAAATATGCAATAATAGACTATGACACGACTTGGCCTAAATTTGCAGACAATAGCAGCTTTGTGATGGAAGACCCATATGCATTTGAATTTCAATTAGAACAAAGTCATAACAGCAATTACAACTTCTATGTCAATTATACTTTTACGCAAGACTATCCGTCTTCATCAGTATTTGAACAAGTGCAACAACCAGAATGGACTGGTACAGGCTTTGCCATAGCTGACGGGTATGTTGCGACCAACTATCATGTTACCAATGGTGCCAAAACAATAATGGTGAGAGGCATAAATGGGGACATGAAAGAGGCATACAAAGGCTTTGTGGTTGCATCGGATAGAGAACATGACCTCGCCATTATTAAAATTGTGGATAAAGAGTTTGACGCTTTTGAAATTATACCTTATTGCATTGGCAAGTCGATACCAGAAGTAGGTGATGAAGTTTTTGTTCTCGGTTTTCCAATGACAAATACCATGGGGCAAGAAGTCAAATTAACAGATGGAATCATCAGTGCCGCATCGGGATTCAAGGGAGACCAATCAATGTATCAGATTTCGGCAGCGGTACAACCAGGCAATAGTGGCGGTCCTTTGTTCGATAATGAAGGGAATGTTATAGGCATTGTTTGTGCTAAACACGCTGATGCTGAAAACGCCAACTATGCAATTAAGGTGTCATATCTTTACAGTCTTGTCAATAGTTCTGGATTAGGCATCAAGATGGCAGATGGCAACAAAGTGAAATCGAAGTCGCTATCTCAAAAAGTGAAGCAAGTAAAACCATTTGTATATCTTATTGAGTGTTACAGTCACTAAAACACATAGTTTGCTAATGAATGCTCCCATGTTGTAATACGGTATTCTTCGCAATTTAGGCAACGTTTTGAATTGTGTTTTTTTATAATAACCGCAAAATGTGAAACTTTTCCCGAAAAATCCATAACAGCCATGATGAATGATGGTTGTAGTTTTGCATTGTCAAACAGTTAGAAATCATAAAACATCAAAACTAT
>CADBGN010000082.1:0-16400 GCA_902794155.1 uncultured Bacteroidia bacterium | reverse complement strand
TTGATACCGCACAAGCCTATTTCAACGAGGAAGGCGTGGGCGAGGCCGTCGCCAAGTCGGGCATCAAGCGCGAGGACCTGTTCCTCGTTACAAAGGTATGGATCAGCAACAACGGCGAAGAGAAGGCTGCAAAGAGCATTGACGAGAGCCTGCACAAGCTGAAGACCGACTACATCGACCTATTGCTCATCCACCAAGCCTATGGCGATGTGTTCGGCACCTGGCGGGCGATGGAGGACGCCTACCGCGACGGCAAAGTGCGCGCCATCGGCGTGAGCAACTTCCAACAAGCCCGTTTCTTCGACTTCGCCCACTATGTGGACATGAAGCCGATGGTGAACCAACTGCAATGCAACGCGATGATCCAGCAACGCGAAATCGAGCCTTCGCTCAACGACTTCGGCACCAAGATGATGGCTTGGGGTCCGCTTGGCGGCCAGGGTGTGGACGGCGCAGGTGGCCCTCCGTTGGCTCACGCAGCGCGGCATCGTGGCCATCCCCAAGTCCACCCACAAGGAGCGTATGCAGCAAAACCTCGACATCTTCGACTTCACCCTCACCAACGATGACATGGCCCAAATCGCCACGATGAACCAGCACGACACCGGCACCGTCAACTTCAACGATATGAACTTTGTGAAGTATCTAATCGAAAATTATGGATAAAAAAGATGACCATGAGAAGAACAATCACCCTTGCCGCCTTGGCATTTGTACTGCTGACGGCGTGCACACAAAACACAGAAAAAGAAATTGAATCCAATCAAACAAGCAATACTATGACAGAACAAAAAATGGTGTTCCTCAACAAGGAACTGAATCTGAATCTCGCAGGCATCCTGCGTCTTCCTGCCGAATTCGACCTTGGCAAAAAATACCCTGCCGTGGTTATCACAGGCCCTATGCTCTCCATCAAGGAGCAGGCTCAGTCGGTTTATGCGACACGCCTCACCGAGGCTGGATACGTCACCCTCGTTTTCGACGGCTCCTACTTCGGAGAGAGCGAAGGAATGCCCCGCTTTCAGGAACTGCCGGATGTGAAAGAGAGCGACATCGAAGCGGCAGTGGATTATCTCAGCAGCCTTCCTTACGTGGACGCTGACCATATCGGTGGCTTGGGCATCTGCGGAAGCGGCTCCTACATGTCGGTCGCCGGAGTGAAAGAGCCTCGCCTGAAGGCGGTCACTGCCATCGTGCCAGCCATTTCCAACATCGCCACGTCGCCGATGATGGGCTTCTTCAAGCCGGAGGACGAGGTGGTGAAAGCCAAGGAAGCCTACGACAAAGGCGAGGGCGAGTTGATGCATCTCAACTTCATGCCGCGTGCCTTCGAAGAGGGCGCAGCCTACTATTACTCCGCGCGTGGCAACCGCAAAGGGTGGAGCAACCAGGTAGTGGCCTGGTCGCAGTTGGAACTCATCAAGTACAACGTTACCGAGATTATGAAAGGTATGCAGAAGCCCTATCTGGTCATCAGCGCCGAGAAAGCATGGAGCCGCCCCTCGTCGACCGAAATTTTCGAGGCTGTACCGCACACTAACAAGCAGATGGTGGTGCTCCCCGAAGCCTCCCACTTCGACCTCTACGACCTCGAACCCTACGTGTCGCAAGCCATGGAACACATTGTGCCTTTCTTCGAAAAGAATCTTTGGAGATGAAAAAGACTAGTTTGCTATTGTTCCTATTCCTATCACTTATGACAGCACAAGCTCAAACCTACGGCGATGAAGGCCCTACTTTGACCCCCAACACGATGGGCCTCGTTTATGAGGATGCCATCAATGAAAACCTGCCGGGCAAGGTGAACATCCAACGCGTCAACTACCAAATCGACGGCATTGAAGTGGTGGCCAATGTCTATACCCCTGCTGGCTACGATGCCCAAGGCAGTTATGCGGCTATCATCGTCGCCCACCCCAACGGGGGCAGCAAAGACCAGGTGGCGGGCCTTTATGCGCAGAAACTCGCCGAGGCAGGATTCATCACCATCGCCTTCGATGCCCGATATCAGGGCGAGAGCGGCGGTATGCCGCGCCGTACCGACAAGCCAGCCAACCGCATAGGCGACATTATGGGCGCTATTGACTATATCCAGCAGTACCCAGGTGTTGACCCCGACCGTATCGGGGCCTTCGGCATCTGTGGCGGTGGCGGCTACACTTTCGCGGCTGCCCAAACCGACAAGCGTATCAAGGCAGTTGGAACGTTGAGCCTTTTCAATACCGGCGATGTCAGGCGAAACGGCTATATGCGCACACAAACGAGCGATATTATGGAGCGGCAAAAAGAGGCGTCACTGGCCCGCCAGAAAGAGGCGGCAGGTGGTGAACCGGAGCTTGCTGGTTTTATGAATTGGACTCCAGAAGAAGCCCGAAAAATAAAAGTCGACCTCTACCGCGACGGCTATTTCTACTACGGCGTGACCCACAAAACCCCTAATGCACCAGGCACTTATCTTAAGAGTTCGTTGATGGACATGATGGCCTGGGATGCCACCGACCACGCCGACCTCATCGACCAGCCCCTGCTCATCATCGCAGGCGAGATAGCCGACAGCCGCTATATGTCGGAAGAGGCTTTCGCAAAGGCAAACCGCACCGCCGACAAGGAACTCTTCATCGTCCCCGGCGCCACCCATATCCGCACCTACTTCGTCAAGGAGTATGTTGAGCAGATTACCGAAAAAATCCAGAAATTCTACACAGATAAACTTGACAAACAATGAAAAGAACACTTATCATCGCGACATTGGCCATCATGAGCCTTTTCGGCACCACGGCCTGCGCACAAAAGAAAGGAGAAAACATGAACAGTTTGAACAACAAGAAAGTGCTGGTGGCCTACTTCTCGTGGAGCGGCAACACCAAGGCGGCTGCCGACTACATCGCGCAGAAACTCAACGCCGACCAGTTTGAAATTGTCCGCGAGGCCGACTACCCCACCGACTACGACGAGTGCGCCAACGAAGCCAAGGCCGAGAAAGATGCCAACACACATCCCGCCATCAAAGGCACGGTGAGCGACATGGCACAATATGACGTGGTGCTTGTCTGCGTCCCCTGCTGGTGGTACACTGCTCCGATGCCCGTCTTCACCTTCCTGGAACAATACGACTTCAGCGGCAAGACCGTCATCCCGTTCTGCACGGCTTACACCGCAGAATATGAGACCCTCAAAGACATCGTCAAGGCCACGCCCAAGAGCGACCACCGCGACGGCATCTGCGTCGTCACCAAAGAGATGAACGGTGTCGGCATGGACAAGAAGTTCGGACAAATCGACAAGTGGCTAAAAGAAATCGGTTTCTAACGCTAACTTTGTATATTTGCAGCAAAAATCAAAACATTGGATCTATGAAAAAAACACTAGTATGAGTACCATGAAAAGACTTATAAAAATTGCAGTCATAGCAGTAGCTGTTCTCGCTTTCTCCGCTTGCTGCAACCAGAAAGACGAGCCCGTGCAGACAGGCCTCGTGATTGAGAAACAAGGCGTGTTCTCGTCGGGCGGACGCATCACCGACCCTATCCCAGGCGATTACGATGCCACACAAAATTGGATGGACCAATCGCGCAAAGGCACCACCACACATGTGGACCATGCCAACACCTTCTACCAGATTCCCGCCTCGGGCAACGGCATCCCGATGGTGTTTCTGCATGGCTACGGGCAGACGCGCACGGGCTGGCAGGCCACTCCCGACGGACGTGAGGGTTGGAGCGACCTCTTCCTGAAGAAGGGTTACTCCGTATTCCTCGTCGACCAGCCTCGCCGTGGTGCCGCTGCCGCCACCGAAATGATCGTCACTGATCCGGGCGACGTGGAGGACGGCAAGTTCAAGGTGGGCGAACAGGCTTGGTACACCCACTTCCGCATCGGTCGCGTAGCTCCCGAACGCTACGAGGGCTCGCAGTTCCCTGCTGGCGACGAGGCGCAGACACAGTTCTTCTGCCAGATGACACCCAACACGGGCAACTACGACGAGCCGCTCTTCGGTCAGGCGTTGAGTGCCGTGATGTCCGACGTGCAGAAGATGACCGGCAAGAAAGCCGTCTACATCACCCACTCGCAGGGTGGCCGCGTGGGTTGGCAGACCGATACTGAGAACATCGCTGCCATCGTGGCCATAGAGCCGGGTTTTGCACCCATGGTGGGTTCGCCTGAATACCAGAAGTTCGTCGATGCCAAGGTGCCGATGCTCTTCCTCTTCGGCGACAACATCATGAATGGTCCCGAGGACATCCAATCGACAGGTTTTTGGCAGATGGTGCTGAACCAATGCCGCGACTTTGCCGAGCATTATAATCAAGACGGAGGTGATGCCACTGTCATCCATCTTCCCGACATGGGCATCAAAGGCAACAGCCACTTTATGTTCCAAGAGATGAACAATGCCGAGATTGCTAAAGAAAACGCAAAAGAAATGAACACACTCACCTTTACTACCGAGCAGGCGGCCTTCATGTCGGCCATCGCCTGCAACGAGGCCAAAGCCGACTATATCGCCTTGGCCGAGGCCATCAACGGCGGCTTGGATGCCGGCTTGACGGTCAGCCAAATCAAGGAAGCCCTATCGCAACTCTATGCCTACACAGGATTCCCGCGTTCTCTGAATGCCCTTGGCACTTTGCAGAAGGTATTGGAGCAACGCAAGAGCGAAGGAAAAGCTACAGAAGAAGGTGTTGAGGCATCGCCGCTGCCGAACAATTACAATGCTTTGGCACAAGGTACGGAAGTGCAAACCAAACTTTCTGGACAGCCTTTCAACTATGACTTCTGCCCCACTGAGGACTACTATCTGAAAGCCCATCTCTTCGGTGACATCTTCGCCCGCGACAACCTCACCCACGCCGACCGCGAACTCATCACCGTGAGTGCGTTGAGCGGCTTGGAGAATGTGATGCCGCAGTTGCAGGCACACGTACGTGGAGCATTGAATATGGGTGTCACAGAGGAGCAGTTGCGCGGCATTCCAGTGGCATTGAAAGCCGCAGGATTGCAAGCCGAGGCTTTGCGTTGCGAGGCTGCCATCGCTGCCGCTGTGGAAGGCAAGAACGATGTGGTGTGTGCGCAGTCACCCTGGCCCATCGGCGAACCTAATACGGCATACGCCCAGTATTTCATTGGCAACAGCTACCTCGCTGTCCTCGACCCCGCAACTGGCCTCTGCAATGTCAGCTTCGAGCCTGGTTGCCGCAATAATTGGCACGTTCACCACGGTGCGGTGCAGATGTTGATCTGCGTGAGCGGTCGCGGTTGGTATCAGGAATGGGGCAAGGAAGCCGTTCCGTTGGTGCCCGGCACCGTCATTGCCGTTCCCGAGGGCGTGAAGCACTGGCACGGCGCCGCCAAAGACAGCTGGATGCAGCACCTTACCTACCATGCCGATGCCCAGCCCGGCAACAGCAACGAGTGGCTGGAACCTGTCACAGACGAACAATACAACGTGTTGAAATAATTGGACAAGGTTCCATGAAAAATCCGCAATCTGGGCGAAGGCTTGGGTTGCGGATTTTTTGTACCTTTGCGGCAAAACAACAGCAATGAGGAAAGAGATTGACCCTAAAGAATCAGCGCGCGGACGGGCGTTTGAGCTGTGGAAAACGGCTGGCATGCCGAAAGTGACGATAGTCAAAACCTTTGATATCACCAGGCTGGTCAAGTTTGCCAAACGAAACGGGATGAAAACGAACATGCTGATGTGCTGGTGTATCGGTCAAGCGGCCAGTGGCATTCAGGAATTCTATACACTGCCTGCCGGAGGGCGCTTATGGCTGTACGACCGTCTGGCAGTGATGACCGTCGTGAAGACCATGAACGGTGACGCCCACCTTTGTGACATCCCATTTTCAGCGGACCTTCGCCAGTTCAATGAAGACTATTTGCGATTGACGCGCCAGGTTCACGAAACAAACGAAGACCACCTTCTTGGCGACGACTATATGGCTATCGACACCTCGGCCTTGGCAGAATGTGAGATTGACGGTGTGGTGAGTGTCTATTCCGAGCTATTCACCAATCCCTTCTTGGCTTGGGGAAAATACCATCAAGGGCTGTTCAAAACGACCTTGCCCATCTCGTTCCAGTTTCATCATGCCCAGATGGACGGCTTCGAAGCCGCCCGTTTCCTCAACAGCCTTCAGGAGATAATCGACAGGCTGAATATTTGATTGTTTGTTGATGATTTTCTGCCAATAAAAGTAGAAACTTTCGCAAGGACGCATTTCTTTAGGTCAACTCCGTATCGATTTTGACCTGTTTTGACAAGAAAAAGGTAAAAGGGATGGCGGGGAATGCGCCCAAATAAAGAATTGCAACCTTGCAAAAAATCAAAACTCCTGTTAAAACATAGTAATTTTGCCTAAATTTGCAGCGAATACAAAAGGAACAACAGATGGCTCAATGGCAAAAGACACAAATCCAACGCGATAACGGCATGATGGCTGAGGCGCAGGCCCCTGTCATCATTTCTGCAAGCCGAAGCACGGACATTCCCGCTTTCTATGCCGACTGGTTCTTCCATCGGCTGAAAGTGGGTTATTCTGCTTGGACGAATCCCTTCAATGGCGTGAAAAGTTTCGTTTCATACGAAAAATGCCGCTTCGTCGTGTTTTGGTCGAAGAACCCGAAGCCGCTGCTTGGGCATTTGGACGAACTGATGGAAAGGAACATCGGCTGCTACATCCAATACACGCTGAACGATTACGAGAAAGAAGGCTTGGAAAAAGGTGTGCCGCTTTTGGAGGAAAGGATTGACACTTTCAAAAGACTTGTGGACCAATTAGGCCAAGGCCGTGTGATTTGGCGTTTCGACCCTTTAATCCTGACCGACCACATCAGTTTCAGTTATGCCGACATCGCCTTATATAAAAAGGTGAAAGCCAACCTTGAGAAAAGCAACATCAATTATTCGGAATGGTTGCCGGAGCAGATGGTGGAATTTGCCAAACGGTTGGTCGAATTGAACAAAGCAAAAGGCTGGAACTATGCTTTGGCAACCTGTGGCGAGGCGGCCAATCTTGATGGTGTGGAGCACAACCGCTGCGTGGATGATGACTTAATGATTCGTTTTGCCCACCACGACAAGGCTTTGATGGACTTCCTCGGTGTTGAGATTACCGAAGGCGACCTTTTTGACCCCAAACCGACCGTCATCAAGCACCGCGACAACCGCGACAAAGGCCAGCGGCAGTTCTGCGGCTGCATGGTGAGCAAGGACATAGGCGAATACAACACCTGCCCGCATTTGTGCGAGTATTGCTATGCGAATGCGAGCAAGGAGAAGGCAGTTGAAAATTACAAGAAACACGAAATGAATCCGAAAGGAGAAACGATAACGGGATATTGATATGATGATAGAACAAAACACCAACTACGCCTACAAGCTGAAATATATGGGCAATCCCACTTTCGACAAAGTGAGGGATTTGTCCACCAAATTCTACCGCGAATTGCCGCAAGCATTGCAGGATGAACTTTTTGAAGCCTTGAATCGAGGCATTGACATTTTGGATTCTGAGCCACAAATGACCGCCTATCTTTTCGCTTTCGGCAAGATGCACCAAGCCAAACTGGAATATGCCTTTGGCAAAATGCCAGAAGAATTCCTTGAACAATCTAAAATCAACATCATTGACTATGGCTGTGGGCAAGCTTTGGGAACGATGTGTTATGCGGATTTTCTTCACGACAAAGGTTATGAGCAAAAGGTAAAAACTATTACTTTGATTGAGCCTTCGGAAATTTGTCTGAAACGTGCTGCCCTTCATGTTTCTTTGTTCTTTCCCGATGCGGAGATTATTACTGTCAACAAGAAATTTGATGATTTGACCCAAGAAGACATTGTTTGCGATGAAGGAATGTCTGCTTTGCATATATTTTCTAATGTGCTTGACTTATTAAGCTTCGAAGACCTTTACTGGTTTTCAGATTTGGTTAAAGACAATTTGAAAGGGTATAACCATTTTATTTGTGTTGGTCCTTATTTTAGTAATTCTGATAAAGACAATCGAATGGATGAGTTTTGTGCATATTTACAAGGCGATGACTATTATAGTAAATCTTTTGTCAAAACTGAATTCAATGAAAATAAAGCATGGACTGCACATATACTATGTTTTTCGGTTGGAGAAACAGAGGAAGATGATATTTCTACTGAAAACAACAAGGATGATATAAATAATTGCATTGTAGATGATTGTGGTGTTACATATAGCAAAGACAGAAAACGTTTGTTAAGTTATGGGAATTCTGAGATTCCTTTTTATCCAATTAAAGAAGGGACAAAAGTGATTTGTGATTTAGCGTTTGTTGGGGGATCTTTACAACAAATCATTATTCCAAAATCCGTCAAAAGCATTGGAAAAAGTGCATTTGAGAACTCTTCATTGCAACAAATCATCATTCCAGATTCGATTAAAAATATTGGAGGAAAAGCTTTCGCGGGTTGCACTTCATTACGACAAGTCATTTTATCCAATTCTGCAACAAGCATTGGAGGATGTTCTTTTTGGTGTTGTTTTTCATTGCAACAAGTGATTATTCCTTATTCGGTTACAAGCATTGGAAACAATGCATTTGAGAAATGTTCATCATTAAAACATATTGTTATACCAGAATCAGTTACTTCTATAGGTTCAGAAGCGTTTAGAGATAGTGGATTAAGTGAAATTGCATTACCTGATTCTATTTCGATTATTGAACATGGTGTTTTTTCACATTGTCTTGAATTACGCAAAGTTAATATACCTCCTTCTGTTACGAGAATTAAAGATGAAGCGTTTCTTGGCTGTCACTTTCTAGAACAAATTGTCCTTCCGTATTCAATCAAAACTATTGGCTTCCGTGTATTTGAAGGGTGTGAGCATCTTAAAAAAATCTTTATTCCAAAAGGAAGCAAAGAAAGATTCCGAAGGTTACTTGAAGAAAGACTGTGGGAAAAACTAGTTGAATACTCAAATGATGAATTGGCCGACTTTATTAGCCAGTCTAAGGATTTGGGAAATCTTTCAACGGAGGTCACCTATGAAGATCGCGTAAATGAAGTGGCAGATGGATATGTAACGTATAGCGAGGATGGGGATAAGTTATTGTGTTATCATTATCCAAGAAGTTCGCAACCTGAAACTATCACCATAAAGGAAGGAACAAGGATTATTTGCAATCAAGCCTTTGGCCATAGTGATGACTGCAAATTGAAACAAGTTATTATTCCAGATTCGGTTACACATATTGGTGAAAAAGCATTTGAAGATTGTAAATGTTTGGAACAGATTAATATTCCTGATTCTATACTCTCCATCGGCAATCTAGCCTTTAAAGGATGTGAGAAATTAAAACAGATCACTATTCCTCAATCGGTCAAACATATTGGTGACAATCCATTTATCACACCAGCCTTAATAACAAGCAATTCTGAACGGTTTATTATTAAAAATGACATGCTAATAGACCTATACGAGCAACGTTTGATTTGTTATCTTGGGGAAGACACAGATGTTGTCATACCAGAAACCATTACTACAATAGGAAATTACGCTTTCTATGATTGCTATTTAGAACACGTTACCATTCCAGATTCAGTTATTTCAATTGGTGATTATGCTTTCGCTTATTGTCCATTACAAAATTTTGTCATTTCAAAATCTATTCTCCACATAGGGAAGAATCCTTTTGATAATTGTGGAGTCTGTGAAGAAATACCGCCATGGGAATCAATTCCCATAAACATCAAAAGTTATTCAGAACGTTTTTCGGCTATAAACGATATGCTCATTGATAATATACAGCATAGGTTGATTAAATATTTTGGAAATGATAGTATAATAAGAATTCCAGAAGGCATCACTTATATTGGCGACTCGGCGTTTAGTGGGTGCGATTCAATAGAACAAATAATAATTCCTGATAGTGTGATAGGTATTGGAAGAGAAGCTTTTGGTGGGTGTGAAAAGCTATGTCAAATTAATCTTCCTAATGGTATTTCCACAATAGAAGAAGGCACCTTTGATTGTTGCTTCAACTTACAACAAATAACAATACCAAATACGGTTAAGAGCATTGGCCAATGGGCCTTTGCCTCATGCCCAATAACACAAATAAATCTGCCTAAATCTATAGAATTTATAGGATGGAGAATATTCCAAGGTTGTCATTCATTAAAACAGATTATTATTCCTAAAGGAACCTATGAAAAAATTGTTGGATTATTAGACGAAAGTCAAAGTGATGTTGCAGCAATTATAGAACAGTAAAACAAACTTCCAGTTATGAGTATTGAAGAATTAATTGAAATAGAACAAAACTATATTAAAACACATGCAGATTCTCCAATAATTCCCGGATTAAACGACTGTGATAAAGATGATGATTTGGATTTTCTGCAAAGGGGTGATATAAAAAGACACTTTGATGGAATTAGACAAGAAACAAAAGCAGAACTAAAAAAGAAAGGATTGTCTGATTTTGAAATTCTTATGCTTATTTGTTTTGTGGGTAATTTGTCTTATGCATTTAGGTATGATAATTACGAGAACAAACCTACACCGATTCCAGAAATGTGTGATGGCCTTGATTCCGTATTAAACAAAGCTCCCATATACTCTGAAGAAAAGAAGTTATATAGGTTTTGTACTGATGACGATAAATTAGATTTTCATCTTGGAGAAGAGCATCGGTTCCCCAATTATTTAACGACAACAAAATCTCTGTGGCGAACTAATGATAACATGTATATCATCACTCCAAAAAAAGATGAAACAAGTGCACGATGCATTTATGAACTTAGAAATCATGGAAATGAGAATCAAGTCACTTTCAAAAGAGGAACTACTTTTGTAATAACAGGTATAGAAGATGATGGTGAATACAAAAAAATACACATGTCCGAAATATAATAGTACTAGATTTGAGTCAAGAAATAAATGGACGGACTAAGATAGGCCATCATAAAACACTGACAAAAAGAGCTGTTTTATTGAATAAGAATTTTATAATTTTGCGTCGTCACAATGAAGCAGTCTCATGTCTACTCTACAAATAATTATTTGCGTTTATTTGGCCATTAACTTGGCTTTGCTGGTATTCAAGCCAGTGAGAAAGAGTTGGCAATGGTGGTTTCCTAATTGCTATAGTATTACAGGTCTTTGGACGGGATTGTTTAACTCAGAAGTGATTGGCGAAGAAAAATGGTGGAAAAAGCCCCTTCTTTTTGTGGTGTTTATCCTTGTGGCACCTGTTTATCTTCTGTGTGCCACACTATACACAATTATACCCATTCCAGTTTATCGCCATGCGATAGAAAAATACAAACGTGATAAGGAATTGGCAAAACTAGAGGCGTCCCGTGAACCAAAGTGTACCGTTCCCTCACCTGAACATTGGGGTGCGAATACAGATTTGACTTTTGTTCAAATTGCACTTGACTTGCCATTTGAGCCAGACATTCATGATGTGTTCTATGTAGAGAAAGAGTATGATGTTGCCGTAAATGACTATATTTTGGAACAATACGAGGAGCTTCAACGCCAATTTGAACATCGGGACATGAATCTGGTATATTTGCCAAAATTGAGAGGACTTGTGATCTCGTCTGAAGTGCTCCAATATATGTTCCCATACTTGTCACCAAATACTTCAATTAAGAACGACGTTACTGTTGTTGAAAAATTGAAACAACATATCATTTCGGGTGCCATTGAAGGACCAGCTTTGTTGCATCGAATACGACAAAAATCGGATTCTGAGTATTACTATTTCTCCTATTGCCCTCTGGTTCCTGATTCAGAAATAGCATTGTCGGAGCAATTTGAATGGTATGTGCGCCACACCACCTTAGCTTTTGAAGGCAATCATGCCATATTCTATCATCTTGAAGCCGAGGAAACAGATGAAGTTGCAGATAGGGATTTCGTTGATGACGTAGACCCTATGGCAACAAAAAGTAATATGGATTTGGCAAAGGAGATTCGCGAGAGAATCAAAGAATTACGCAGAAGAGGGGTTCAGCTGAATATGTTGAACGAATTTGTGGAAGAGAAGCCTACTTTAAGCCGCATGGTCATTACAAAGGATTATAGGATTTATCTGCCAGATTACAACAACATTGAAATCACCATGTCACCCCTTCCCAAGTCGGTGTTTCTGCTTTTCCTAAGACACCCAGAGGGCATTCCATTCAAACAGTTGACCGATTACCGCGAAGAATTGCTTGACATATATAAGGAAGTGGGCAACCGTGTGGTTGAAAGAAATGTCAGAAACAGCATCCGTGACATTACTGACCCGACCAATAACTCCATCAACGAAAAGTGTGCCCGTATCAGGGAGGCTTTCCTTAAACACTTCGATACTCCTTACGCCAAAAATTACTATATAACAGGCAAACGTGGTGAGCCAAAGAAAATCATCTTGCCCCGCGAATTGGTAGATTTGCAAGCCTTGTAAAAATCAGAAGTGCATTATTGGCTGTAGTATTTTTGCGCTTGAATTATACGCAAAATACATCAACCATGGAAGAATACAAAGACGAATACACCTCCTTTGAAAGAGAATCGAAAACACAAGAGATCATTGGAAAGGTCTTGGGCATCTTCTTTTGTGTGGCATTATTCATATTCTACGTTTTCAACGTTAACGACTTTATCACTTCAGCATCTGTATATTCCCTGGTTTATTCCTTGGTAATGGGATGCGGCCTTGTGTCGGCAGTTGCTATATATTTTCTTCTATGCCGACTATTGAAAAAAACTGACATTCTAGAGCGTCGTATCTGCAAACGACTCGACAAGCAAGGCTATTCACACGAAAAGAGGGAAGGCACGTTGTACGTCACGAAACACGACAATCATTTCCGCGTGTTTATCAGGGACAGCTTCGACAGAAGGATTAAGCATCTGTACTTCCTTTATGATTTCTATGATGACAACTTCGGAAAAGTGAGCATGGAAGGCTGGACAAGAGTGGCAAATTGCATCAATACGAACAATACCCTTACTACACTTGTCGTGCTTGACGACCACTTCTGCTGTTCCTATCAGACTGCCATCGCTAATGCAAAAGACTTCATGAAAGAATTTGATTATGCCTATCGTGTCATTGGCGAAGCGATGAATGACTACAATAGGATTTATCCTCACATTGAACGGGATTATCCCAACAACACATCGGAAAACAAGGGCAGCATCGGGTTCAGATGAAGTTTGGAAAAAGTTATCAACACTTCTTGCGGAGCGCAAATATTCATCATTAACTTTGCAAGGATACAAGACATTGCGATAATAAGCTTAATATCAACATTATAAAAGTATAAATCATGTTAGGATCAATCATTGGAGATATCATAGGCTCAAGATTTGAGGGCTACCATAGCCGAATCAAGACTACGGATTTTGAGCTGTTCGATAAAGGCAGCAAGTTCACTGACGACACCGTGCTGACCATCGCTGTGGCCGACTGGTTGATGCGTGACCCCAAGCATCAACATACAACTTTGGTCAAAATCATGCAAACATACGGGAGGATGTATCCTGGTGCAGGCTTCAGTCACGCCACTAAAGCCTGGCTCAACAGCGAGGAACCTCAGCCATACGGCTCATTCACCAATGGAGCTGCTATGCGTGTCAGTCCTATCGGATGGGCCTTCGATAACTTGGGAGAGACTTTAGAAGCCGCGAAACGGTCGGCTGAGGTGTCGCACGACAGCGAGCAAGGCATCACTGCCGCCCAAGCCGTTTCGGTTGCCATATTCATGGCTCGCCATCATGCGAGCAAGGCAGATATCAAAACATATATCGTGCAGAACTTCCACTACGACCTTGGCCACACGATTGAGGGAATTCGCCCCGGCTACAGTTTCGATTGCTCCTGTGAAGGCAGCGTCCCTGAAGCCATCATGGCTTTCATGGATGGCGAAGACTATGAGTCAGTCATCCGCCTTGCCGTTTCACTGGGTGGCGACAGCGACACGCAAGCCTGTATTGCCGGAGGTATCGCTGAAGCGTATTATGGTAGTATCCCGAAAGAAATCATCAAAAAAGCCGTGCATCATCTGCCAAGCCATTTCCGCAAAGTCATCGCTGGCTTTGCAATGGCTACGGAATATCAATTGCCAAAATGCATTTATTAAAAAGTTATCAACACCTCTTGCGGAGCGCAGGTATTCAGCATTAACTTTGCAAGGTCGAAAGACAAACGAGCAGATTATTTATTATCAAGGATTTATATTAAAGTCAAAATGAAACTATTTCGTTCAACAAGAGAAATTGCCATAGACATTGACGAAGGCAAAACAATAATTGTATTCAACGGGCAGGTTGTTGTTGATGATCCTAACGTGGTTTTGATGTTAAACGGCAGATACGCTGCTGCTGGTAAAAGGGCCGTTTGTGGAATAATTGAGAACCCTATTAATCCCATTAGAATAAGACCCTTAAGCAATAATTGTATCAGTGACTCCAAAGCTTTGGACTTTATGATTTGGTATTTCATCAAAAACATCAACGTTCGCAGTTATAAATGTGGTTTATTCAAGAAGCCGTCTCTCAAAATAACTCTTTGTGCGCCTGTTTATGCAATAGAAAGCATAAAACAGATTTTGGCTAATCCACCAAAAAAAATTGAAATAGAAGAGTTGAAGATAGTAGACGAACGTACATCTGTCAAACTTGGTCTTAGATAAGGTTCTTTAACCATGTAACACCATAAGACGAGACCTAATTATTTATACAACGAAAGCTAAAAATAAATCAATGAAAGTATTATGAAAAACCTATGTATTGCTATTCTATTAGTTGTGATAACAATGGCCAGTTGTGCCCCAAAGCAGCCAAACAAGGATGCAAATGAGCGCGGGGGCGATACTTTGGCACAACAAAAGCCCAAGGAAACATGGGATGATTTTCAGAGGCGTAAAGATTCTCTTTGGACTGTTTTCAACGAATCGACCGACGAAAATGAGGTTGATAAGGCGAGGGTTATGCTCTTCGATATGGGTTGTAATGCTGACTGGGGTATGATCGTTTCGACAGATTATGAAAGGCGTAAAGCACGTGTTGAAAAGGAGTTTCAACAATTAATCTCTGCTCATCCAGGGCAGGAGGCGCTTTTCTGCAAAGAGAAAGAAAGATGGGAGAATTATCATGAAGCAGTTTTGGCGGTGGCGGAGCTTGAGGACCACGGTAGCAGTGGAGCTTTGTATATCGTTGGTACTTTAGAACAAAGCGTTGATCTTTGGTTGGCTTCTTTTCAAAACCTGTGGTTAATTGAACAAAGCCAAGATATTTCATTTCCCAAGACGGTTTTTACTTCACGCATGATTGACGATGCCTATGCGGCATATATCCAACAGGAGGACAATGACTGGAGTAACTTTTTTAGCGATAATGAGAAAGACGGGATGGAGGAGCATCATAAAGCTATTGAGCACGAATGGCAACTGTGGAACGAGTGGATGGGTTTTCGCAAGACGGTTTCAAAGTCTCTGCCAAAGGATATGCGCAAAATATATGATGGCTGCACAAACCTAACGATGAGGACGAAACTACTCCAACTAAAAAACCAAAACCAGGGGCTTGGTTTAATTAATGATTATATTGATAGTTGCTTGCTGCCCGATAGTTGCTCTGATAAGGAATTGCTGGATTATCCTGGGTTTAATGTTGTTTTGAAAAAGCATAGTGAAAATTTGGATTAGTATCCTTCATTTGAGTAAAACATATGAAAAACATGCTTTTCTTTCGGCAATTTCCATTACGTCAAATTAAGATTTGATTAATTAGAGTTTTTAGACTATCTTCTTGCAAGCTCATGGAAAAGTTGTAATTTTGCAGCAGTTTCGCTCCCGTCCGTTGGCAACTAAATATAACCTTCGGATGTGTAGGCCAAAAGCAGCACTAACCTGGTTTGGTACATCGAAATAAAAACACTCCGACGAGAAAGACCTTTAGGGATCACTTATCGTCGGAGTGTTTTTTCATCTCACCATCCCCAAAATCACCTCAGGTGCGATGGTCATTTCGGTGACGGCGCAAAGGCCTGCACCGATGTCCTTCAGGCTGGCACCTAACAAATAGACCTTGTCGTCAATGATTAGGAAACGGTCGTGGTTGCGGTGAGGTAGCTGGATGAATGCTATTTCGGGATATTGGGTGTTGTGTTTCTTCAGGTCAGTCAGGAATTGTTCATTATAACGGGTGTGGATGGTCGCCGTCACTCCATCAGCCCGCTTTGTCAGCATGGAAAGCACTCTGTCGTCAACAAAGTTGTCAATCAGTACAATTCTCTTTCGGGCGCTCCGAACGAGGTCGGAGATGTAGGTCCATGCATCCCAGACACAGCCAGTAGCAAAAACCTGTTCAGGAAGCAGCTTCGGAGATTGTTCTTCTATCTTGTCAAGAATCAAA
>CADBGN010000081.1 GCA_902794155.1 uncultured Bacteroidia bacterium | reverse complement strand
GATGATGGTCTTCGTCTTGTCGACCGACTCGGCCAGGATCATCTTCGAGAGCGAGTTGAGCAACTCACGCTGCATCATACGCTTCACAGGACGCGCACCATACTGCGGGTTGTAACTCTGCTTTGCGATGAAGTCGACAGCGGCATCGGTGATGTCGATGCGGATGTCGTTGGCAGCCAGCATCTTCTGCACACTGCGGAACTGCATCCTCACGATGTCGGCAATCTGACTCTCGTCCAAAGGCTTGAACATGATGATGTCGTCGACACGGTTCAAGAACTCAGGCCGCATGAACTGCTTCAGTTGCTCCATCACCTCGTTACGGGTCTTTTCGAAGACTTCTTCGTCATTGCTGCCATTGAGCAGAGCAAAGTTGTCCTGAATGATATTAGCACCAATGTTGGAGGTCATGATGACGATGGTGTTCTTGAAGTCCACCGTTCGACCCTTATTGTCGGTTAGACGACCGTCGTCCAACACCTGTAATAGGATATTGAACACATCGGGGTGAGCCTTTTCGATTTCATCCAACAGGATGACGGAATATGGCTTACGACGCACAGCCTCAGTGAGTTGGCCACTCTCTTCGTAGCCCACATATCCTGGAGGCGCTCCGATGAGTCGCGACACCGTGTGACGCTCCTGATACTCCGACATATCGATACGCACCATGGCGTTCTCATCGTCGAACAGGAACTCTGCCAACGCCTTGGCCAGCTCGGTCTTACCCACGCCCGTGGTACCCATGAAGATGAAGGAACCGATAGGACGTTTGGCGTCCTGCAAGCCTGCACGGCTACGACGGATGGCATCGCTCACGGCAGTGATGGCCTCGTCCTGACCCACCACACGTTTGTGAAGTTCGTCTTCGAGGTGCAGCAGCTTCTCACGCTCGCTCTGCATCATCTTGTTGACCGGGATGCCCGTCCAACGCGACACGATCTCTGCCACGTCGTCGGCACCGACTTCCTCATCCACCAGCGGATGGTCGCCTTGTGCCGCGTTCAAGTCGGCCTTGGCCTTCTCGATGGCGGCCTCGGCCTCGCGTATCTTGCCGTAACGCAGCTCAGCTACACGGCCGTAGTCGCCGTCACGCTCAGCCACCTCGGCTTGATGCTTATAGGTCTCTATGTTGCTCTTTTCCTTCTGGATGAGTTCCACGTAGTTGCGTTCGGTCTCCCACTTGGCCTTGATGGCGGAGCGTTTG
Source organism: uncultured Bacteroidia bacterium (assembly GCA_902794155.1). Lineage (GTDB taxonomy): Bacteria > Bacteroidota > Bacteroidia > Bacteroidales > F082 > Limimorpha. Next base: position 8,501 of record CADBGN010000081.1, on the reverse strand, counting down.
TCGTTGAGCTCGGCCAGCTCCTTCCCTATCTCTTCCAACTTCTTGGTGTCGTTCTCGCGCTTGATGGCCTCGCGCTCAATTTCCAACTGACGGATGGCACGCTCCACGTCTTCGAGCTCTTCAGGCATCGAGTCGATTTGCAGCCTCAAACGCGAGGCGGCCTCGTCGATCAAGTCGATGGCCTTGTCGGGCAGGAAACGGTCGCTGATGTAACGTACCGACAGCTGCACGGCCGAGATGATGGCTTCGTCCAAGATACGGATGTGGTGGTGGGTCTCGTAACGTTCCTTCAAGCCACGCAGGATGCTGATGGCTGAAGCCTCGTCAGGCTCGTCAATCATGACCTTCTGGAAACGACGCTCCAACGCCTTGTCCTTCTCGAAATACTGCTGGTATTCCTTCAAGGTGGTGGCACCGATGGCCCGCAACTCGCCACGCGACAAGGCAGGCTTCAAGATGTTGGCCGCGTCCATGGCGCCTTCGCCGCCACCTGCGCCTACCAAGGTGTGGATCTCATCAATGAACAGGATAACTTCGCCATCGCTGTCGACGACTTCCTTGACGACGTTCTTCAGACGTTCCTCAAACTCGCCCTTGTATTTGGCGCCGGCCAGCAAAGCACCCATGTCCAAGCTGAACACGGTCTTGCTCTTCAGGTTCTCCGGCACGTCGCGGTTGACGATACGCTGGGCCAGGCCCTCCACAATGGCGGTCTTACCCACGCCAGGCTCACCTATTAATATAGGGTTATTCTTGGTGCGTCGGCTCAAGATCTGCAGTACACGACGGATCTCCTCATCACGGCCAATGACCGGGTCGAGCTTGCCTTGTTGGGCGAGTTCGTTTAGATTCTTGGCAAAACGGTTCAAACTATCGTAGTTCTGCTCGGCATCTTGCGAGTCGACCTTCTTGCCCTTACGGAACTGCATGATTGCCTTCTCGAGTTCGTCCTTGCGAATGCCTTGGTCTTTCATCATCTGCGAAGCCGAGCTGTTGCTTTCGAAGACCGCCAACAGCAGGTGTTCGATGGAAACGTATTCATCGCCCATCTTCTTGGCTAGTGTGATGGCGTCGTTAAAGGTCTTGCTGACCTCGGAGGAATAATACAATTCGGAACCGCTCGTGCGCGGTTGGTTGTTGATTGCTTGATCCAGGGCATCATTCAAGCGCGTGATATTGACGCCCAACTTCTTCATCAAGTTGGGCACCAAGTAGTCGTCGCTCAAAATCATACCCTTCAGCAGGTGGAAGTTCTCCACGGTCTGGCTCTGGTGGCTTTGCGCTATCTCCTGGGCCTTCCCGATGGCTTCCTGTGATTTGATTGTGAATTGGTTGATGTTCATATTTCTTTTCTCCTTTCTTTCAATTTGACTTCGAGACTGCGAGACGAGAGACATAGGACGTAAGACATTGGACTATGGGCTGTCTCGCAGACTCGGGTTATGGTTCATCAAATTCCCAACCAAATTCAAACCTTTGAAAAAAAGGCATGATTTATGACAAAATGTCACTAAATCAAGAATTTAGGTAATTATTTTACGACATTTTGACAATTTTCCCTACCTTTGCCCCATCAATCCAAACATCATGGAGAACGAAATACAAACCGAAGTACAGACAGAAAACCAACCCGAACACAACACCACCAAGTGCCTCAATTGCGGCAATGAGTTCGAAGGCAATTTCTGCCCCGAGTGCGGACAAAACGCCGAAACGGGACGCTTCACACTGAGATTCATTTTCGGAAACCTTCTCGCGGCTGTTTTAGGCAGAGACGGAGGCATTGCCTACACCCTCAAGAACCTGTTTTCGCGTCCTGGGAAGATGATTGTCGAGATTCTCGACGGGAAGCGCAGAAAGTATGTCTCCCCTTTCCCCATGCTGTTTCTGGCCTTAACCGTATACATCCTAATCTTTTCCATAACAGGCAGTAAAGGTGGATTATCATCCGACTTGGATTTGGAGCTTTCCAAGAATACCCCAGTAAATGAGCAAATAGTCCTTGAAATCAACAGACTCATAACCAAAGCGTTCCACTTTTACCTCAACCACTACACGCTGTGTTACATGCTCACCCTGCCCTTATTCGTCATCGCGGCAAGGATATGTTATGGCAAGCAGAATCGGAAACGCTATTATTGGGCCGAATACACCGTCGCCATGGTCTATGCTTTGGTTATCTTGGTACTGTACCGCTGTGTGATCAACCTCACCTATCCTATCTCCACTAACTTTTACGAAACAATGGCATTACTTGAGCCGATTGCCATCATCACGGCATTATCGGCTTGTTTCAGGAGGATGATGGGATTCAACATGATCAAGACCATCTGGCGCAGTACGCTGACTTTAGCCCTCTATTACATTATGGTTGGTGTGATTATGCTCATCGTCATCTTTGTCATAGCCTATGGCCTCGTTCTCAAATATGCTGAATAACGTCATTTCTCCTGCCAGAAACTACGTGTGAAGAGAAGTAAGATCGTAAAAATCTCCAGGCGGCCCACCAGCATGTCGAACGACAGCAGCCATTTGGCCACATTTGGGATAGCATCGAAGTTGCCGCTCGGCCCTGTAATGCCCGAGCCTGGACCGTAGTTGCTGAAGCAGGTCAAGAAAGAGATGGCTCCATCCTCGAAATTCATGCCGGAGGCGGTAAGCACCACGATATTGACCATGAAGACGATGACGAACAACGAGAAGAACGACAACACGCGCTTCAGGCTAAGATCCTCGACGATCTGTCCCGAAATCTTGACAGTGTACATGCTCGAAGAGTGAATCAGCTCGTTGATGGTCTTCTTCATATATTTGACCAGCACAATGACGCGTACCATCTTGATGCCTCCGCTGGTGGAGCCCGCACATCCACCGACCACCATCATCAAAACCGTGGGGATGAGGAAGAGACGCCCCCATGTGTCATAGTCGTAATTGCTGCCCTGGAAGCCCGTGTTCGACAGCAAAGCCACCACATGGAACAGAGAAGTACGGATACGCTCCCACCACGTCTGCGGGTGAGAGGCCAACTGCTCGTCAGTGATGGTGTTGAAGTGCGGGGCAAAATAGAAACGGCCCACAAACAGCAAAGTGAAAATAAGGATGGCCAGCAAATACCAACGCAACTCCTCGTTGCGCCGAATCACATCGAAGCGACGCGTGAACAGGAAATGGTACATGGCGAAGTTGATGCCCGACATCAACATGAAGACAATACAGACGCACTCGATATAGTTGGAATGGAAATAACCGATGCTGGCCTGATGCGTGCTAAAACCGCCCGTAGCAATGGTCGTAAAGGCATGGCACACCGCATCGAACTTGTTCATGGGACCAAGATGATAAAAGAAAGCGCACAGCAAGGTCAATGCAATGTAGATGAACCACAGCAGGCGCGAGGTGGCTTGCATAGTGGGAGCCAACTTCTCCACACTCAAACCCGGCGCCTCGGCAGCAAAGAGCGACATTTTCTTCGAACCTTTGGCCACCGAAGGGATGAAGGCCAAAGTGAACACCACTACACCCAAACCGCCCATCCACTGCATGATGCTGCGCCAAAACAGGATGCCACGCGGCTGCTGGTCGATATTGCTGAGAATGGTGGCACCGGTGGTCGAGAATCCCGACATGGTCTCAAAGAAAGCATCCGTCACATTGTCGACGGTGCCATGCATCAGGAAAGGCAGCATGCCGAACAAAGAAAACAACACCCACGACAAGGCCACTACCATGAAAGAGTCGCGTATCTGCAACTGACTCTTTTTCATTGAGTTGCCAATATTGTAAAGCAACAGACCCACGGCGCCAGTCAATCCGGCGGTGAGCAGAAAGCACCGGGCATCGGTCTCCCCTGCCACACGCTGATAGTGCAAAGCCACCGCAGCCGTCAGCAACAAGGCTGCGGCCTCAATCAGCAACAATACACCAAACAGCTTGCTTTTCATATTTTACTTATTTTGGACGCAAGCATTGCGTCCCTACGATGGACAGACACACGGGCCAACCCTCTACTCTAAACTCTCAACTCTCAACTAAGACCAAGGTTGCGCCCAGCCCCCGCCATAATCGAAATCGTCGTCTTCCTCGTCATCCTTCTCCTTATAGGAATGGTCGTCGTATGGCTTCAGCCAGTTCCTGAACTTATAGGAAGGAATGGCCGTAATCTCGCCGTCGGCTTCGGGCGACACGGCGATGTCAATCTCATCGGCAGCCAACTCCTTGAGCCAGCTTCCCAGCTCCGAGAAGCCCATATCGGCCACCGTATAGCCTTCCCAATCACCTTGGGCGGCCTTTCTCGCCAAATCCTCTGATTCCCAAAGCGGTATGTACGACTCGCCATCGTTGTCTTCCAACATGGCGAAGAAGCCTTCCTTGGCCTCGAGCAGCCACACCTTGCGCGTCTCCAAAATCGACGCTATGAATTGTTCCAGTTTATTCATGACACTCAGTTTTTCATTAGTCACACCCTTCGACAAAGATCTCAAAACCTTCAAATACAATCACTTCTCCTGCGGTGATCTTGGCGCGCTTGCGGGTCTCCACTTCACCATTGCGGAGCACCAGCCCCGCGGTGACCACTTCCTGTGCCTCACTCCCCGACTCCACCACACCAGTGGCCTTCAGCAAGCCGATGAGCGGAATAAAAGTCTCGTCCTCACGAAGAGCGAAATCAATTCTTCTTAGCTTTTTTCCTGCCATGTTTCTTCTGTCTCCTATGTTTCTTTTGTCTCTTGGGTTTCGGATTCTGCAATCGCTCCAGTTGTTTCTTTTTGCTGTGACGCGCCAAAAGCTCCAGGATGAACACCGTAGCGAAGCCCACGCCTGCAGTAATGACGGCTCCGAGCAATTCGCCATTCCAACTTGGCAGCGAGAAGATATAGGTCGACTCACCTGGCACCTTCCATGGGTAAACCACGGGCAAACTACCTAACATGAAGCCTGCCAACACCGAGAGCGTCGAGTCGCGGTACTCGCGCATCAACCACGCAAGCAGATGTGAGAACATCACGATACTGACCAAGGCACCCAACACAAAAGGAAGAATAATCCTTGCGCCGTTCATGAAAGTGGCGGCTCGCGTCAAATCGGGAATGGCCTTAGTGACAATCAATTCGTAGTTGCCCATGAGCAACATAAGGTGCGAACCCGAAACCCCTGGAACCACCATGCCCGTGGCACCGATGATGCCGCATAGGATCAAATAGAAGAAGTTGTCGTTTGGATAGGGATTCGACTTGATGGAAAGGAAAAACGATAGCACCGCACCCGCCAACACAAACAATATGTTCTTGATATTCACCTTTTCGATGCCCTTCAACACATATATCACCGAGGCGATGATAAGTCCAATGAAAAACGACCAAGTATAGACCTTGTACGACACGAGTGTCTGCTTCAAGAAAATGGACGTAAGCACCATGCCCGCCAAAAGGCCCAACGCGATGGTGATGAAAAACCTGAAATCGGTGCGTTTGCCAAATTGGCTGAACTCGCCCTTGAAAAGAAGCTTGAAATTCTTGATTCTAAGCGAGTTGATGGAATTAATAAAACGTTCAAACACCCCCAGCACCAACGAGACCGTGCCACTGGAGATGGGAAAGACATTGGCAGCGCCCATAATCATGCCTTTCACGAACACTTTAAACGATTCCCATAAAGCCAACATACTGCGACTTTCTAACCAAACTACAAAAATACAACAAATATTATTCCTAGTGTTTTTTTCATGACAAAAAAGAAAAAATATGCCATTTTCGCAGTAAGATTGTTATCTTTGCAATCTAAATAATTCCCCATGAGCGACAAAGTAACCTACCCACAGAACTTCGACATCAAACTGATCATCGCCGCTGAGATCGCCATGGAAGAAGCCAAGCGCAACATCAGCCAAGCACTCAGCGAGAGTCAGACCGTTCACAGTTTCGTCAACGTCAGGAGCAGTGGCAAAGGCAATTACCTCAGCTATTGCTACAACATCGACATTGAGAGCAAAGAACACCTCGAGCGCACATACACCCTACTCAGGACCATACCCGGACTAAAATTCGCCCTATGACAAAAGCCTATTCCATAAGGATCTACGGTCGCGTGTTCAACGTGGGCTTCCGGCGCTATGTGCACCGCTACGGGCTACAATGCAACCTGGTGGGCTATGTCGAAAACGACCATGCCGACGGCTGCGTTCACATCAAGGCCGAAGGCGAAGAAAAAGACCTCGACCGCTTCACCCTGCTCTGCGGCGAAGGCACTCCTTATTCATTTATCACGGACATGAAGATTGAGGCGGTGGATCCGACTGGGAAATATGATGATTTTAAGGAAATACGATAAACATAATTGCATCAGAGACGCGATAAATCGGCGTCTCTACAACACCGAATTATCATTTCAACGATCCAACAATTCAACGATTCAACAATCAACAATTCAACAACAGATATGATAGACTTCTCCAAAATCCTCTTCCTCGACATCGAGACTGTCTCGCAGGAAAAGACCTACGACCAACTCAACGAACGGATGCAGAAACTCTGGGACAAGAAGGCCGAGCAACTCAACCGCGACAATGCGGAGCTCACCCCTGCCGATGTCTACGACCGCGCCGCCATCTACGCCGAATTCGGCAAGATTGTCTGCATCTCGGTAGGATTCTTCAACGGCAACCGATTCCGTCTGAAATCGTTCTACGGCCATGACGAGAAAGCCCTGCTCGACGATTTCGCCTACATGCTGAACCGCTATTACGACTATCCTGATGCCCAACTCTGCGCCCATAACGGCAAGGAGTTCGACTTCCCCTACATCGCACGAAGGATGCTCATCAACGGCATTCAAATCCCCAAAGTCCTGCAAGTGGCGGGCAAGAAGCCTTGGGAAACCAACTTCATCGACACCATGGAACTCTGGAAGTTTGGCGATTTTAAGAACTTTACCTCTTTGGACTTGCTCTGCGCCATCCTCGACATCCCCACCCCAAAAGACGATATCAACGGTAGCGAAGTGAGGCGTGTGTACTGGCAGGAAAACGACGTCGAACGCATCAAAACCTACTGTCAAAAGGACGTGCTCGCCATCGCCCAACTCATGCGTCGCTTCAACTACCTACCTCTCATCACGGAGGATTGCGTGGACTACACCAACTAAACATGCACATCCTTTCCAAATCTACCTATATCAAGGGTTTACAGTGCGAGAAGGCATTGTACATGCAGAAGAAACACCCTTATCTGCGCGACAAACTCAGCATCGAACAGAGAGCCAAGTTCCAACGCGGCACCGACGTGGGTGTACTTGCCCATGAGGTCTTCCCAAATGGCATCGACATGTCACCCAACTCCCCTTCGCAATTCCCTAAGAAGGTACAAGAGACTTGGGACAACCTCAGCAACCCTGAAATAAAAGTAATGTATGAGGCTGTTTTTCAGTACAATGACACCCTCATCATGCTCGACATACTGGTCCGCGATGGCGACAAATGGTTGGCCATTGAGGTGAAGAGCTCCCTTCGGCTCAGCGACACCTATTATAATGATGCCGCCCTTCAATATTATGTGCTGCATGGCTGTGGCGTGCAGCTCAGCGACTTCCGCCTCATGTACCTCAACGGCGACTACGTGAAAGACGGCCCCATCGACGTGAAGCAACTGTTCAAGATGGAGTCGGTGATGGAGTATGTCATTGAAAGGGAAGCTTTCGTCGCTCAGAATGTGGAACGGCTGAAAGCCGTGGTGGCCCTACCCCATTCCCCCGTCGTCAACATCGGGACGCAATGCCACAATCCCTATCCTTGTGATTTCCAAGGTCATTGCTGGAAACTTATCCCAAAAAACAGTTTCCTCTTCACCACTGCCATGGACGACGAAGCGCTATTCCAAAGCTATTTCAACGGCGTGAATACCAACGCCAAGATGCTCCAACAAGTTGAGCCGGATTCCGAGGAAGCCAATCAAATTGATGCTTTGGAAACAAACTCGTATTACATTGATTACAAAGCACTTTACTCATTAGCACCACAACCCAAGCCGAAGTCAGTGGCCTATCTTAACCTCCTGCTCCACCGTCCCGCCGTGCCAGAATTGGATGGCACGAGGCCTTACGAGGAAATGATTTTGGCCTTTGCCTTGCAAGAAGAACACGAATGTGACGCAGCCATAGATCCCATGCCGCCCACAGGTCCAGGCAGGGATGACATGGCTGCTGACGGTTGCTTTGTTTGGGACTGCTTCGATGACCACAGCCGCTGGAAGGAAGCCATCGGCTTGCTCATCGAGAAACTATCCCATTATGAGCAGATTGTATGCTTCACGCCCCAAAACCTCAGCACCACCCTTCTTCGTCACGAGATCATCCAAAACCAAACCGTAGGCTATAAGGTCTTCAACCTCTTCGAGGTGCTTCAAGAGGCCCATTTCTACCACCCGGCCATCAAGCGAGGACTCACCCTGCAGCGTCTCGAAACCGCACTTTTTGGCGAGACTAACCTCTTCGAACACAGCCGAATC
>CADBGN010000080.1 GCA_902794155.1 uncultured Bacteroidia bacterium | reverse complement strand
ATTCAAGGTGATGAAGCCGTCCCTGCCATGGAAGGTGCCTTCGTTGTAGCCGAAGGAGAAGAAAACGAGACAGTAACCTTCGAACCCGGCAACAAAAAGAAATCCCGTCTTGCAATCAACCTGATCATAGAACGCGGTGTCATCGACCGTGCCGTCGTCAACTTCGGCAGCAACAGCACCCTGCCCAAGTTCCAACTCAACCCGAACCACACCAAGGTCTACATCCCGATGGAAGGTAAGGACTATGCGGTGGTAAGTGCCAGCGAGATGGGCGAGTTGCCCGTCAGCTTCAAGGCCGAGAGCAATGGCAACTACACCCTCAGCCTCAACGCCCAGGAAGTGAGCTTCGCCTACCTCCACCTCATCGACAACATGACTGGCCTGGACCAAGACATGCTCTCCAACCCGAACTACACTTTTGATGCCCGCACCACCGACTATGCCAACCGTTTCAAATTGGTGTTCGCCACGGGTAACGCCACCGACGAATTCGCCTTCTTCAGCAATGGTAGCTTCGTCATCAACAACGAAGGCAATGCCATTGTCCAGGTGATCGACGTCAACGGACGCATCATCAGCAGCGAAAGCATCAACGGCTGCGCCAACGTCAATGTCAAGGCTGCCGCAGGCGTCTACATGATCCGCCTAATGAACGGAAATGACGTCAAGACGCAGAAGATCATAATGAAGTAGTTAATCACAGTATTCGAATGATTAACTAAAATCCCTTTTTATTTCCATGTTGTTGGCCGGTGGCACCTTACTGTCATCGGCTTTTTTTTCAACCAAAAGAGGCGACCTTTCGGAATCGCCTCTTCTCGCTCAAAACTCTATGTGTAAAATGGTTATTGAATAATTACTTTCTGCGTCAAACACTTGGATTCACATATCACAGAAATGAAATAGATACCTTTGCTGAGCTTGCACAAATCGAGTGCCACAAGGCGCTCACTGGTGTTACCTTTTAAAACGGCTTTCCCAGTGAAATCGCTCACTTGATACCTAAAACCATAGTTCCCTTGAACGGACAATATAACCATGCCCTGACTAGGGTTAGGATAGACTGACAATCCTACTTTTGTTTCAGCTTCTTCAATTACATAAATCGCGTTGTATTCATCGGCACCAGCACAGGGAATGTTGGAACGAACCTCGCCATCAATGTCGGTGGACGCGTAATCCAAATGATGTGCCACGTTAAGTCCTTCGGGACTGGTCAAATGGAAATCGCCATTGCCTGCAAATTGAGGCGAGCATGTGGCAGATTGAACATCAAAGCCCGATGTGGCAGTCCAATCGGCCAACGTGGCACATTCGGTACCTGCAAAAATGCCCACATAACTGCCCGTGAACGAAACGCGATTGAAGTCGCAATAACGAGCCTCGCTCTCATTATTGAAACGGAATACGTAACCTTCAGTTTCATTGACAAAGAGGTTGTTGTAAACATAAAGATTCGACCATTCCTTTTGAACCATCAGACTGCCCGATGCACCGTTACCACTGCATATACCCGTGTTGTGAACGAAATAGATGTAATCGCTATCGGCATTATCGAGAGAATAGCACCAACTCGAGGCAGCGCCCTGAAAATCAACAATGTTGTTACGGACTATCACTGGCTCTGTGGCCGATCCTGTGCAAGGACGAAGCTTCATCACAGTGGCATACTTTGTGGGATGGTTCACGGTCATCACATTGTTTTCGACAAGGCAACCGTAACGGCAACGGAACATATCGATGGCATTGAAGTCGGTGTGCGAATCGTTGTTGTTGTCAATCGTGTTTCCGCTGAGGGTCACATGGTCGGTGAAGGTGGCATAGATGGCCTTGCTGCACTGGTTGGTGAACGAGCAGTTCTGCACCAAGAGACCGTCGTTGAATTGGGTCATGTCGGTGCCCTGATAATAGAGGCCGACGAAGCCGTTGACAAACTCACAGCCTACAAAAGCATTATCGGTATCCATCCAGCCGCCCGATACCCTATAGACCAAGTTCTTGTCGTTGTCGGTATTGCTAGCTTCTGAATAGCAACCCACAAAACGCACCTCCTCAAAACGGTCTTTTGAAAGACCACCACGCAAGGTCACCACAATGGCATTTTCTTCCGAAGTGGATGACAAGGTCATGTTTTCGAAGGTCACATAATCGGCACCATCGAGTGTGAGGGTACTGTTTTGGGCATAGCCTGCATTGCTGGTCAAAACGACTTGATGGTTGTCGGCTCCCGTGCCACGGAAGATGACACGGTTAGAGTCCCCTGCTCCAGTGATGGTGTTGAGGGTGATATATTCCTCGTATGTGCCAGGGGCTATTTCAAAAACCACTTCACCTGCAACACCTGCCGACAAGGCCGAAATTGCTGCGCCAAATGATGTATAGTCAGGGTTTTGCGAAGCATCGACATTGATGGTATAGACGCCACTGAGCTGTGATACGATGGCATTAATGACCACATGCACGGTGAAATCGACCGACTGGCCATCGCTGGTGGCACGCATCGTGAGGTTGGCGGTGGCTTGGTTAGCATTTTGGCGTGTCATGACCAGCGTCTTGCCACTCATGGAAGCAGTCAAAACACTTGGATTCGAGTTGCTAATAATGCTGTAAATTATATTTTCATCAGAGTCGTCGGGGTCGGTGGCCACACCGTTAAGGTTGACTTGAATGGTTTGCGGATAGTTGTTTAAGACCACATCCTGCACGGGATTGACGATATAAGGCGGTAGGTCGGGAGCGGCACCACCACCATTGAAGTTGTCCATGCAGAAATAGGCAGGCGTAATCATGTTGTAGCCACTGTCTCTTGATGACGAAAGGCTAAAGGAAATGGTGGCCACATTACCCAAGGGGCTGAGATCGAACCACTCCCAAGTATTAAGGACATAGTCTTCCTCATTGTTGACAAAGCGAAAGTCGGCGAGGTAGAAATCCAATGCACCCACAGTTTGTCCACTGGCATTCTTACCTGTCGCCGTCACCTTGAACCAGTCAGGATCGTTGCCTGTAGGTCCTCCATAGGGTTGCTCGCCATACCCGCCTTGAAGAATGTCCTGATAAGTCCACAGATTGTTGGTGACATAGCAGCCTGTGACGGTATGCAATTGCCCATCGGTGGCATAGACATCCGTCTGCACACCCATGGTATAAGCCACGGCATATTGGGTAGAGCCATCGTAACCGCAGCCTGTGACAGCAGTGTACTGGGCATCCAGGCCCGTCTGGTTCAAGTTGGTGCGGTTGGAGGCTGTAAATCCGCCCCAATAGCCGTTTTGTGTATTATTGGTGAAGAGCCAGCCGCCGCTGGGCATCTCATTTTCGCCTACAGGAGGTTGCCAAATACCACCGCTACCAAGTGGCACATCTTCGAAAGTGGCCGGTTCTTGCGCCATGGCAAAAGCAGCCATGACTAATGCTAAAGATAATAGTAAAATTTTACGCATAAAGAATGATTATTACGCATTAAACAAATGTTGCACAACCATCGCAAGAAGCCATGCTAATTGCCACGCTTAGCATCACCCTTGTTCCCGAAGGCTTGCAATTGGATTTCCTGTTTGGCAGGTCTTCTGACTTGTCCGAGCCCTGAAAGGGCGACCCGACATTATGCGAGCGGTTTTAACCCTCGCATAAAAAAGCAGGTCCCTTGCAGGGGTGAGCCTGTCGCCTTCCCATACGGATGAGCCGTACAGTGGCTAGTTTGACAGGCCTTACCCAGACTTACAGCAGCGGGCACTGTTGCCGATTTGCACGGCATTCCCTTAGCCAAACTAGTGGCAAAGATAATGCTTTTTCCTTAATTCGACACCATCCTCATTTATTACTAATCAAGTTTTCAAAAACCCCCATTAGTGGGGATTGGACTGCGAGGACAAAAACCGGATTTTTGCATTCGAATTTAAACGAATAGTATCCAACTATGAAACTGAAAACGATAGCAAAATGCGCTGCATTAGCTTTGACATTGTGTGTCAGCTCTTTGCAGGCCCAAGATTCCATCACCACGAAATCTCGTTTGACCATTGGCGGTTATGGTGAGGCCGTCTATACCCGCAACTTCTATAGCGACAACATGTTCCGCTACTCCCATGCGGAGCGGTACAAAGATGCCAAGGGCCATGGCCGCATTGACCTACCTCATGTGGTCGTCAACCTGGGCTACGACTTCGGCAAAGGCTGGAGCATGGGCTCGGAAATCGAGTTTGAACACGGCGGCAGCGAAGTAGCCGTAGAGATTGAGGCCGAAGAGACCGGCGAGTTCGAACATGAGATCGAACGTGGCGGCGAGGTGGCACTCGAGCAGTTCTGGATCCAGAAGTCGTTTGGCAAAGGCTTCAACATCCGCATGGGCCACATCGTGGTACCTGTCGGGCAGACCAACAACGCCCACCTGCCCACCGAATTCTTCACCTGCTACCGCCCTGAAGGCGAGTTCAACATCCTGCCCTGCACCTGGCACGAGACGGGCATCAGCCTGTGGGGCAAACTCGGTGACTGGCGCTACGAGGCTATGGTCATCCCCGCCTTGAACTCCAACATGTTCAACAACACCAACTGGGTGAAGAACGGCTCCGCTTCGGGCTATGAGTTCCGCGTGGCCAACAACCTTGCAGGCGCCCTACGCATCGACAACTACAGCATCAAAAACCTGCATCTCGGCGTGAGCGGTTACATCGGCAACACCTTTAATAATGATATCGTCACCAACGAGTTCAGCGAGACCAGCCAATACAAAGATGTGAAAGGCACCGTCGTCATCGGCACGGCCGAGTTCGACTACAAAGGCTATGGCCTCGTAGTACGCGGCAACTTCGATTATGGTTACCTCGGCGACGCCAACCTCATCTCGTCGTGGAACAAGAACCAGAATCACCAAAGCTTCTCGCCCTATCCACGCTCCTTGGTCGGAGAGAAAGCCATCGCCTATGGTGGCGAGATTGCCTACGACATCATGCATCCCATGCACAACACTGGTGACCAAAAACTCTACCTCTTTGGCCGCTACGACTACTACGACACCTATATTCCCACCGCTAATGCCCTCACCGACTACCAATGGACCGACCGCCATGTGATGACCCTCGGCGTGAACTACTACCCCATCAAGCAGGTCGTCATCAAGGCAGAATATGCCAAACGCTTCCTGAAGGAACAATACAACGATGAGCCGTTGTTCTCGCTGGGCGTGGCGTATAGTGGGTTCTTTACGAAATGACAACCTTGTAGAGACGCGATTCATCGCGTCTCAATAAAACAAAAAACAAAAGCGAGACGCGATGAATCGCGTCTCTACAAACAAAACATTGAAATTCAACATTAAAATCATAATAAAATGAACAAATTCCTTAAATCCGCAGCCCTAGTCGCTGCATCCCTCCTGCTCGCAGTGAACTTCAGCTCCTGCAACAAAGATCCTCAAGACAACACCGAGGAAGCCAACAAGGCCACAAAAGAGGCCATCGTCAAACAGTACCTCAACCACACGGTGTATCCCACATACGCCAACTTGGCTGAAAAGACAGACGCTTTGGTGGAAAACCTCGAAACCTTGAAGGCCAACAAGACCCAAGCCAACGTGAATGCCGCCACCGTCACCTTCCTCGAAGCACGCAAGTGGTGGGAAATGAGCGAGGCCTTCCTCTTTGGTGCCGCTTCCGACTTCGGCATCGACCCGCACATCGACTCATGGCCGCTCGACGAAGACGCCTTCAACAACCTGATGGCCAGCCCCAACATGATTGCCGCCCTCGCCACTGATGAGGATGGCATGGTAGCCGGCGAACAACTCGGCAACGCTCTGCTCGGCTTCCACGGCATCGAGTTCATCCTCTTCCGTGAAGGCCAGCCTCGCGATGTTAACGAAATCACCGACGACATGATGACTTACATCGTCGCCGTGTCGCGCGACCTGCGCAACCGCTGCTTCCAACTCGAAGTGAGCTGGAACGCCGATGCACCGCAAGCCCACAAAGACCTGATGGAAGAACTGGAGTTCAACACCACCGTCAACGGAGGCGACAACACCTACGGCGAGAACATGACCCAAGCTGGTCAGGCAGGTAGCACCTTCGCCACCTTCACCAACGCCCTCGAAGCCATCGCCGATGGCTGCCTTGACATCGCCGACGAGGTAGGCACCTCCAAGATTGGCAAATGCCACACGGGTGAAGACGTGACCTACGTGGAGTCGCCCTACAGCCAGAAGTCCATCACCGACTTCTACGACAACATCACCAGCATCAAGAACGCCTACATGGGCGGCATGGAAAGCCAAAGAGACGAAGCCCTCTCGCTGCACGCCTACATCCAGGACAACAACAAGGAACTCGACAACAAGGCTTTGAATGCCATCGAAAACGCCATGACGAAGATCCAAGCCATGAAAGCGCCTTTCGTACAGTTCTATGCCGACGCCAGCGCAGGTGAGGCCATGGAAGCCTGCCAAGAGCTCTCCGACGTGATGGCCGAAGTGAAGGCTGAGTTTGGAAAGATTGATAGGAAGTAATAACGACACAAATGAGACCGCAAATCACAAAACCAAACCGTAAACCCTCATTGCGGGCTTGACCCGCAATCCCTCACGCTGAGAATGACACCCTTTCGGCATGAGGGATGGCGGATCCTTGTCCGCCATGAGGGTAAAGGCACAGGGTGGTGATTCCCGGTCTCATATCATACAATCAGAAATCCATAAAACCCAAATATCATGATGAACTACAAACATTTAAGCATCATTGCCCTTGCAGGCCTCATGGCTTTGGCCGCCTGTAACCCCAAAGACCCCATCCCCGAGGTCATCAGCGAAGAGACCTACGCCGGCGGTGAACTGGGCACCACCTTCAACAGCTCCCAATCCGCCTACGAAGACCCCACCCCCGCCGTTGAGCAGGCTGGTTTGACCACCGCGTTCAAATATGGCGAGTACTTCTTTGAGCGTACCTACACGCAAAACAACGAGCCCTTCAACGGCCTCGGTCCTCTTTACATCCGCAGTAGCTGCATCGCCTGCCATCCTGGCTATGGCCACGGCATGCGCATGAACCGCTATCGTGCCGACGACTGGGGCAATGGCTACCTGCTCGTCTTTACTGACAAGAACGACACCTACCTGAGTTCTTACACCGGCATGCCTCAAACCAAAGCCGTCGCACCCTTCAAGGCTCCCTTGGACGAGACCCAGATCCAAATCAACTGGCTGAGCTACACCGACGAATGGGGCAACCAGTTCCCCGACGGCGAGACCTACAACCTCACCTATCCTGAGGTCTACATCCCCGAAGAGGCTTTCTATGCGCCCCTCGAGGTGGGCGGTCAACCCATCCCCTACAGCGACTTCGTCTGCCGTCTCGAATCGACCATCGGCATCTACGGCACCGGCTTGATCGATGCCATTCCCGATGACTCGCTGAGAGCACAATATCAAAAGGAATACAATGACGGTTTTATGCCGAACGGCCTTAATCCCGCCATGTGGGCCGGCTCCGACTTCGCCCCGACGGGTTATTATGGCAACACGACTCACCCGAAAAAGTACACCTACGCCCTCACTCGTGGTCCCTTGCAGGATGCACCCGGTGCCAACGCCATCTGGAACATCACCAACGTGACGCACCGCACCAAGATGGGTCATTACATGACCGCCGCCTACGCTACCAAGGCTTCGCAAGATCCTGACGTGCAGGCTGAGTTCTACAACTACTTCCCGCAATACAACCTCACAGGCAATGTGGAGACCGACATCTACAACTACCTGATGATGAACGACCAAATCCCCGAATCGCTGAAAGTTCCCGAGATGAAGGACGAGGACTATGTCAACTTCATGGTGTGGCACCGTGGCTTGGCTGTCCCTGCCGCACGTAACATGGACGACCCCGAAGTGCAACGCGGCAAGGAGCTCTTCAACAACATGGGATGCGCCTACTGCCACCGTCCGTCGTGGAAGACTGGCGACGACAACTTCACCGACCCAGCAGGCTTCTTTGCCGAGGGTGATGCCCGTTTGCCCCGCTATCCCAACCAGAAGATTTGGCCTTACAGCGATTACATCCAGCACAAGCTCCACATGGAGAACGACATCCGCACAGGTTGGTGCCGCACAACCCCGCTTTGGGGTCGTGGCCTGTCAGCCATCTGCACTGGTCGCAGTGACCGCTTGCACGACTGCCGCGCACAAACCGTCATCGAGGCCATCATGTGGCACGGCAACGCCCAAAGCGACGCCCGCCGCACG
This sequence comes from uncultured Bacteroidia bacterium, assembly GCA_902794155.1. Classification (GTDB taxonomy): domain Bacteria; phylum Bacteroidota; class Bacteroidia; order Bacteroidales; family F082; genus Limimorpha. The sequence continues at coordinate 1,689 of CADBGN010000080.1, read as the reverse complement.
GTGGAGAAATTCCGCGAGCTGCCGAAGAAAGACCGAGATGCCGTCGTGAAATTCATCGATGCAATTTAACCAACAATTGTAGAGATGTGCCATGGCGCGTCTCTACATGTTTTATCAATGTCTGTAGGGCTGTCACATCGTGGCAGCCGCTGTAAAACAACAGCGGCTGCCGTGGTACGACAGCCCTACATCATTATTAATAAGGACAACAACACACAAAAATCACCAAACATAGGGAGGTTGGACAAGTGATTTTTTTCGGACCTTTGCAGCGTAATATGAAATAATCTAGCTATGAAATACGTTCGTCACATCACATCCGTACTAGTTATTATACTCATCGCTGTCCTCGCTGCAGGTACCATCGTCGAGAAACTGCACGGCTCGGAATTCGCCCTTGCCCATGTCTATTCTGCATGGTGGTTCGTTGGGCTATGGGCCGTGGTGGCTGGCCTCATCATTATTATGGCGGTGAAATGCCGCTTGTGGAAACGGCTCTCCGTCTGCGCCCTGCACTTATCCATCCTACTCATCCTGCTGGGCGCACTACTCACCATGCTCACAGGACAACACGGCAGGATGAAACTTGAACCTAACAAGCCCAATAGCCACTTTTTCATCCAAGAGAAAGGTGAGATAACGGAAGAGGCACTCCCCTTCAGCCTTACTTTGGATCGCTTCGAAATCGAGACTTATTCGGGCAGCAACAAGCCGAAGGACTATATCAGCTACCTCCAACTCACTGATGGAGAAACACATCAAGATGTCATCATTTCCATGAATAACATATTGAGGCATAAGCATTACCGTTTCTATCAGAGCGACTACGACGAACAAGGCAACTCCATCCTCGACGTCGCCCGCGACCCCTGGGGCATCGGTGTGACCTACGCAGGTTATGCGTTGCTTTTCTTCGCCTTGGCGGCTATCCTTATCGAACGGCGGAAGACTTTCCGCGCTGTCACTTGGTCGTGGTTGGGAGTGCTCGTCGTTTTAATGGTAGTACTCTACGTCAGGATGCTCACCCATACCTTGTTGCCAGTACTGCGTTCGCCCTTCTTCAGCATCCATATCTCGACGATTGTGACTGCCTACGCCTTGCTGCTCGGTATCCTGGTGGTCGGTGTCATCGCCCTTGTCAAGCCGAAAGACTTGGCTCGCATGGAGCGATTGAAAAGCCTAAGCACGGCGATGCTCTACCCTGCCGTCGCCTTGCTAGCCGCAGGCATCTTCATCGGTGCCATCTGGGCCAATGTGTCTTGGGGCAACTATTGGTCGTGGGACCCGAAAGAAGTCTGGGCTTTGATTACCCTGCTCATCTATGCCGCGCCATTACACGAAAAACTTTGGAAATCCTTCCAAAAGCCATTGTTTTTCCATATCTATGGCATCCTTGCCTTTATGAGCGTATTGTTCACCTATTTCGGTGTCAACTTGCTTTTAGGTGGGGTGCATGCGTATTCATAAGGAAAAAAACACTATCTTTGCCGCCGGATTCGGGTTCTTTCAGCCGAAGATTAATAGGGAATCCTGTGAGAATCAGGAGCTATGCCCGTAGCTGTAAGTCCAATCAAGGTCCGCAGCACCTATGTCACTGATATTCGTTATCGGGAAGACGCCGCGGACTTGGACAAGCCAGAAGACCTGCCCGTTTCCATATTATTCGCAGCTTTCGGGAACAAGAGCTTG
>CADBGN010000079.1:10307-12079 GCA_902794155.1 uncultured Bacteroidia bacterium | reverse complement strand
AGTCTCGTAGTCTCGCGTCTCGCAGTCTCGCGTCTTAAGTTCTTTCATATTCGATTATCTTATCTTTTTAATTACCAATGCACTATTTGTCCCACCAAAACCGAAGGAATTGGATAGGATAGTGTTTAAAGTCTTGTTCGTTGTCACATTGACGATGTTGAGGCCTTCTGAGTATTCGTCGGGATGCTCGAAGTTGATGTTGGGAGCGATGAAGCCGCCGTGCATCATGAGAATGCAGTAGACGATCTCGCTGGCGCCAGCCATCCAGCACTCGTGGCCCGTCATTGACTTGGTTGACGAAATAGGTGTTTTTGTAACACCAAACATATTTTTCAAAGCCATGGCTTCAAACATATCGCCTTGGGGCGTCGAAGTGGCGTGGGCATTCACATAGTCGATGTCTTCGGCTTTCACGCCTGCCTCTTGCATGGCGCGGGTCATGGCACGTTGACAGCCTTCCTCGCTGGGTTGCGAGATATGGCTCTCGCCATTGGAAGAGAAGCCATAGCCACAGACCTCGGCCAAAATCGTTGCTCCACGAGCCACGGCGTGGTCGTAGTCCTCAAGCACCAAAGCGGCAGCACCGCCACTGGGCACGAGGCCGTCGCGGTCGCGGTCGAAGGGACGCGAAGCTTTGGTAGGTTCGTCAACACGGGTCGAGAAGGCGCTGATGCCGTCGAAACTGCCCATCGAAAGGTAGTTGGTCTCTTGGGCACCGCCACAAAGCACCATATCTTGCAAACCGTTGCGGATGAGCAAAGCGCCCAAGCCGATGGAATGCGAACCACTGGCGCAAGCCGCGCTGATGGTCATGTTGATGCCTTTCAGGTGGAAGATGGTGGAGAGGTTCATCGTCACGGTGGAATTCATCGACTGGAAGATGGCAGCCGAACCCACCAAAGTGGTGTCTTTCTTCTGCAACGTAATCTCATGCGACTCGATGACGGCCTTGGCCGATGAGTCGTTGCCGAACAACACGCCGACTTCATTTTCAAGCAGGTAGGCATCGTCAATACCCGCCTGTTTGAAGGCTTCCAAAGTAGCCATATAGGCATATTCGCCTTCCTCGGCGAGATACATGCGGAGCTTGCGGTCGAGCACGCCTTTCAGTTGTGGCTTCTCCACGATGCCCGTCAAAGGGGAACGATAGCCATATGTGATGACGACTCTTCTATTATGATTCATAGTTTGATGCTTTCGAGTCGGCCCTTCGACGGGCTCAGGGACCTAGGTCGTTGAGCCTGTCGAAACGCCGATATTTTATGTATAAAGCCCTCCGTTAATAGAAATGACCTGTCCTGTGATGTAAGCGGCATCGTCGGAAGCGAGGAAGCTTGTCAAGGCGGCCACTTCTTCGGGTTTGCCGAAACGACCCAACGGGATGAGTTTCTTTAACTCGGCTTCGTCAAGGTCCTTGGTCATATCGGAAGCGATGAACCCAGGAGCGATGGCATTGACGGTCACCTTGCGAGCAGCCACTTCTTGTGCCAGTGCCTTGGTGGCTCCAATGAGGGCGGCCTTGGCAGCGGAATAGTTGGTCTGCCCAGGCAGGCCTTTCAGTCCCGACAACGAAGCCATATTGATGATGCGGCCTTTGCGGTGGGTCATCATGTCCTTCAACAGGCGACGGGTGATGAAGAAAAAGCCGTTCAAGGTTGTGTCCAACACACGGTTCCACTGCTCCTCCTGCATGAAGATCATGAGGTTGTCCTGACGGATGCCCGCATTGTTGACCAACACGGAGATGTAGTCGTCAGGATGAGCGTTTTGCC
>CADBGN010000079.1:0-10292 GCA_902794155.1 uncultured Bacteroidia bacterium | reverse complement strand
AACAACTCGCCCGTGCCGCCAGCCTCTTGCACTTGCTTCAACGTGTCTTCGGCAGCTTCTTTGTTGGATTGGTAGTTGATGATAACGGCAAAACCGTCGGTGGCCAAGCGCAAGGCGATGGCTTTTCCCAAGCCACGTGAGGCACCGGTGATGAGGGCGTATTTTGTCATTTCAATTTCAAAGGATTGGTTTTCAGATAGTTCTCAACTTCGGCGATTTCCTTGTAGAACGGTGTATCCTCGATGAAGAGCGGGATGATATCACGCACTTTGTCGTACATTTTACGCGAAGTGGGCGCCAGTTTGTCGGCAATCTTCAAGCAGTCGGTGGCCTGTGCCAAGGCAATGTATTGGATGGCCATCACCTGGAAGCAGTTCTCCACCACTTGCTTGCAGAGCAAAGCGCTGTTGGTACCCATGCTGACGATGTCCTGATTGTCGTTGTTGTTCGGGATGCTATGCACGTAGTTGGGCATGGCCAGGGTCTGGCATTCGGCAGTCGTCGAAGTGGCCGTGAACTGGCAGGCTTGCATGCCGTAGTTCAGTCCCAATGTGCCGAGGTTGAGGAAAGGCGGCAGGATGCCGTTGATACGGTCGTGGAAGAGGTAGTTGAGTTGACGCTCGGCCGTCATGCAGAGACGCACGAGGGCAATCTTCACCTTGTCTTCCTCCAACGAGATATAGTCGCCGTGGAAGTTGCCGCCGTGATAGACATACTCCGTCTCGGGGTCGACGATGGGGTTGTCGCAAGCCGAGTTGAGTTCGTCTTCAAGGATCTGACGGGTATATTTCAGTGTGTCGCAAATGGGACCTAGGATCTGCGGTGTGCAACGCAACGAATAATAGGCCTGCACCTTGTGCTCAAAGACCTTCACATCGGAGTGGCCATAGTCGTAAAGCTCGTGGGCTCGTTTTTTGAGGCATTGCGAGCCTTCTGAGAGTTCGCGCAGGCGGCGGGCAACAATCTGTTGGCCTTCATGACGGCGGCAGTTGTTCTCGCCTTCCGACATGTAATCATCGAACGAAGAAGCGATTTCATTCATCCAAACGGCGGCGAGTGTAGCCCAGTCAAGCAAAGTCTCAGCGTTATGCTGGTTGACCACGCTGATGCCAGTCATCACCGAAGTGCCATTAGTGATCGAGAGGCCTTCGCGGATGTGCATCTTGAGCGGAGTAAGGCCGTTTTCCTTCATCACCTCAGCCGTAGGTCTCCACTGGCCTTGGTAGTGCACCTCCCCTTCGCCGATGAGGCAGAGGGCGATATGGGCCAATTGCACCAAGTCGCCGCTGGCACCTACGCTACCATGTTGTGGAATGAAAGGAAATATCTCGTGGTTGATGAATTCAACGAGCAGTTTCGCCACGTCGGTGTGCACACCCGAACGGCATTGCAGCACCGTGCCGAGGCGGGCAATCATGGCCGACTTCACATAGATGTCGCCCAAAGGCTCGCCAGCACCCGTGGAGTGGCTGCGGATGATATTATATTGAAGGTCATTGAGATACTTGTCGTCGACACGCCATTGAGCCATAGGTCCAAAGCCTGTATTGATGCCATAAATGACTTTGTCGGAAGCAAACTTTTCCAAAAAGCGGTAGCAAGCCTCCACACGGTTCATCCACGCTTCCGAAACCTGTATTTTCTCATTGGAATACAGCACTTTTTCAACTTCTTCCAACGTGATTCTGTCATTGAATGTAATCATATTAACTCCTATTTAAATAAAGTTGCAAAAATACAAAAAATACCAATATGAGCGCAATTCTTGCTGGTATTATTAAAAAACGCGTCATACCTATCATTTTAATTCCTATCTTTGACCCGTGAAAACTGATTTTTATGACCGAAACAAATCATAAATGGCTGGTCGTCGTCAACCCAAAAGCCTCGGTAGGCAGAGCGGGAGAAGACTGGCCGCTGATCAAACAAGCCCTTGTCAATGAAGCCATTGAATTTGATTCCATAATTACCGAACGTCCAAAGCATGCCATCGAAATCGTACACAAAGCCATCGTGGAACAAGGCTACCGTAAGTTCATCTCGGTGGGTGGCGACGGTACCAACAACGAAATCATCAATGGGATTTTCAACCAGGACCTCGTCCCTACCAATGAAATCACCTTTGGTTCCTTCCCCGTAGGAACAGGCAACGATTGGTCCAGAACCTTTGGTTTTCCTTTGGATTACAAGGCAATTGCTAAAATCATCAAAGCCAACAACGTTTTCGTCCACGATATTGGTCAAGTCACTTACAACAATGGGGGTGACCCGAAAAAGCGCTACTTCCTCAACGCAGCGGGTACCGGCCTCGACTATATGGTGTGCGAGTCGACCAACGAATTGAAACAAAAAGGCAAGAAAGGCACCATTCGCTATCTGCTCAGCGTGGTGACGAGCCTTATCAAATACAAAGGGGATCACGTCCAAATCACCATCGACGATCAATTGGTCTTTGATGACAATATCCTAAGCCTCTCGATTGGCAACTGTCGTTTCAACGGCGGTGGCATGATGATGATGCGTGACGCCATTCCCAACGACGGACTCTTGGACATCACTGCCGTGCGCAGCATATCCATGATAAAGTTTGCCCTCAACGTGAAAAACATCTATAACGGCACCTTCATCGACAAACTCAAGGAAGTGTCGACCTTCAGAGGCAAGAAAGTCCATGTGGTCTCTATCCCGCCCAACCAGCTTAAAGTGGAAACCGAAGGCGAAACGTTGACCAATTCTCCTTTCGATTTTGATATTTTGCCTTTGGCCCTCCATGTTGTAGTCCCTGAAAATCATCAATTTTGAATTCTAAATAATTGAATTTTAAATCTTTGAATTTTGAATCTTTAAATACAATATTACCATGGTAAACATCGATCAAATCAATTTTGAAAACAAGCGCGTGGTTATCCGCGTCGATTTCAACGTCCCGTTGGACGACAACTTCAACATCACCGACGACACCCGTATGCGCGCCGCCCTGCCGACCATCAACAAGGTCTTGAACGACAAAGGCATGGTCGTGCTGATGTCGCACCTCGGCCGTCCGAAGAAAAACCCTGACCCGAAGTTTTCCATCAAGCCTATCATCAAGCACTTGGAAGAGCTGTTGGGCCGTCCTGTGCAATTTGCCGACGACTGCATGAAAGCCGCCGACCAAGTGGCTGCCATGAAACCTGGTGAGGTGCTCGTGCTCGAAAACCTCCGTTTCTATGCCGAAGAAGAAGGCAAGCCGCGTGGCATCGAGAAAGGTGAAGAGGGATATGATGAAGCCAAGAAAGCCATCAAGGCCTCGCAGAAGGAGTTCACCAAGACCTTGGCCAGCTATGGCGAGTACTACATCAACGACGCCTTCGGTACCGCCCACCGCGCTCATGCCTCCACGGCTCTGATTGCCGACTATTTCGATGCCGACCACAAGATGTTCGGCTACCTGATGGGTAAGGAAGTGGCTGCCGTCAACAAGGTGATGAACGACATCCAACGCCCCTTCACCGCCATCATGGGTGGCTCGAAGGTCTCCACCAAGATTGAGATCATCGAGAACCTGCTCACCAAGGTCGACAACCTCATCCTCTGCGGTGGCATGACCTACACCTTCAAGAAGGCTTTGGGTGGCCATATCGGCAACTCCATCTGCGAAGAGGACAAACTCGACCTCGCCTTGGAAATCATCGAGAAAGCCAAGCAGAAGGGCGTCAACCTCTACCTCTCGTTCGACGTGGTGGCAGGCGACAAGTTCTCGAACGACGCCAACACCATGGTCGTCGACCCGATGAACGTGCCCGACGGTTGGGAAGGCATGGACTGCGGTCCTGAGAGCCGTAAGTTCTACGCCGGCATCATCAAGCAATCGAAGACGGTGCTTTGGAACGGTCCCTGCGGCGTGTTTGAGTTCGACAAGTTTGCCGAAGGCTCAAAGGCCTTGGCCGAAGCCATCGTGGAAGCTACGGAACAAAACGGTGCCTTTAGCCTTATCGGCGGTGGCGACAGCGTGGCTTGCATCAACAAGTTCGGCTTGGCCGACCGTGTGAGCTACGTCAGCACCGGCGGCGGCGCCTTGCTCGAAGCCATCGAAGGCAAGGAACTGCCAGGTATCGCAGCGATTAAGAAGTGATTTTTTGACGCTGACCAATGACACTGACCATGACCGCTTCGGATGTTTGAGAATGCGGTCATGGTCAGAGTTTTGGGTCAGGGTTTTTAATCCTTAAAACACATGAAAAAAATTTGTTTATTTGTCCTCGCTTTGTCAATCTCTATCCTACTGAACGCCCAATGGACAAGCCCGGGCAACGGCACGACCTATACCCTTAATGACCTTGTTGAAGTTAGTGGCTGCGTGAGTTTTGACCCTCAAATCTTTTATTACTTCATTTCGGGCGACATCACCATCTCGGCCAACGACAAACTTTACATCAACCGAAACGACGGACTGATTTACATCACGTTTGCCAACGACTACACCATTACCATCAAAGGCTCGATGGAAGCCATGGGACAAGATGAGGACCATTATTTGCCAATAGGAATGGGAAGCGGACACCTCCGCTTTGAGGATGCTTCTGACCCCAGCTTTCTCAGTTACTGCTGGTTTGGTGAAATGAACGGCATCCAAATCATCAACAGCGAAGTATCTTTTAGCAATTGCCGGTTTCATTATTTTCATTCCCAACAACAATCGAGTACGGTCAATATTATGAACTGTGACCCCATTTTCAACAATTGTGAGTTTTATTCCAACGAAGGTGCGGCCATCAGTTCTCCCGCCAATGGGCAATCCTCTCCGCAAATCCTGAACTGCCAGTTCACTAACAACGTGACCTCCAACGCCAACCAACCCCAAATCAATCTCGGACCTGGCGCACAAGACAGCATCCGTATCGTGAATTGCACCATTGAGGGTGGCGGACACGATATGTCGGGGGGCATTGCCGTCGCAGATTTGATGAACACGGGCGACACCAAAATCCTGCTGAAAGACAACATCGTCAAAAACAACCGCTACGGCTACAACCAGCAAGGCTACAATTTGAGTTCAGTAATCGTTGGCAACCAATTCATTGACAACAACAACGAAACCAATCCCATGAACGGCGGCAGCGGCATCAGCATCTACGGCATGGACGAAAACAACAAGGCCATTATCCGCAATAATGTGATTACAGAAAACTTGTGGGGCATCACTGTCATCAATGCCGCTGACATCGACCTGGGCACCGAAGACGATTGGGGCCACAACCAGCTTTATGACAACGGCAACGGCGGCGTGGTGTATGACCTTTACAACAACTCCACCAGCGACATCATGGCCGTCGGCAACGACTGGGGCACTTCCAACAGTCACGTGATCGAAGATCACATTGTGCATCAAAACGACGACCCAAGTTTGGGGTTGGTCACCTTTGTTCCATTTATCGACGTTGACGATGTGGACGAAGCTGCAGCTGCAGCTTTTGAAGTGTGGCCCAATCCCGCTCAAGGTTGTTTCGTAGTGCAAGGCAAAGGAAAGATGATCATTACGAATGCTCTCGGGCAAATCCTTATCAGCCATGAAATCGACGGCAAAGATAGTATAGCATTGCCGCAAGGCCTTTATTTTGTGAAAATAGGTAACATCACACGAAAGGTTGTCGTTGAATAGCCATTTTGGTTTGTAGGACTGTCGTATTACGGTTTGTAGGGCTGTCGTATTACGGCAGCCGCAGCGTTGATTTTCCGTTGCGGCTGCCACGGTGTGACAGCCCTACAAATCTGACATTGTTTAATCATTGAAAAAATTTCCTATTTTTGTGCCAAAATTATAGCACCATGTCAAAAACCATCGTCAATATCATAGACAAGAGCAACCCGATGCCGGCCTATCTTTTCACTAAGGAATACTATGAAGAAGGCGACACGTTGTTGTTTATCTCCACCGAGGAAGAATCCGACTGCATACAACTTTTGGCCAAGCAATTGGAAGTCGACGAAACGCTGGTAAAAAGCATCATCGTCAAAAGGCACGAGGACAAGATGCTCTATGAGTACATCTGCCGCACCATCAAGAGCGAGTTGGATCCCGATACGCATTATTACCTCAATCTGGCGGGCGGCAACCGTTACATGACCTTGTCGGTTCAGCATGTCTTCGAGGAGTTCAACACCTTGTTTTTCTACACCCAAACCCGCGAGAACCTGATTGTCAAGACCATCTTCGACCACAGCATCTATGACGACGACGATGAGGTGTATCCCATCCAACACCGCATGACATTGAAGGAATATTTTGGCCTCTATGGATTGCAAAGCGATGTGGACGAGCCGCGAAAACAAGTGAAAGAGACCGCTTTTTCACAGCATCTGTTTACCATGTTTTCACAAAACATGTTTGGCCGTGGCGATTATCAGGTGATGGAAACACTGCGCGAAAAATACCGCAACTGGAAGTTCCTCATTATCTCGGAAGTGGAAAACCCTCACAAGGAATATATGACCGCCATCCCAAATTTGAGCAAGTTCTTGAATTACATAGGTTTTGTTCCCGAAAGACCAGGTTCTTTACAAAGCTATGAAATAGAATACCTCACAGGTGGTTGGTTTGAGGAATATGTCTACGCCTTGATCAAAAATGTCCTGCAACCCGATGACATTGCCATGGGCGTACACATCTCCAACGGCATCATCAAGCACAACAACGAGTTGGACGTTTGTTTCATCAAGGCCAACAAACTGTTTGTCATCGAGTGCAAGACAGGTGTGACTAGTGAAAGCCTTTTCAACGAAATTGTCTACAAGGTTTGTGCCTTGAAGGAAGTGTTGCTCGGCACCAGTAATTCATACATCTTCTCTCTGAAGAAAGACCACAAGGGCAACTGGAAAAAGACTGCCAAATACATGGGCATCACCTTCTGCGACTGGCTCAACCTCACCAAGCCTGAGCTGTTGAAGAACATACTCAAATCTATGGACAAAATTGCTAAGGAAAGCTAGAGTACAATCCGCTGATACTGAATCGGGGAATATGTAATTCTATGTTGCTATTCTTTCACCACTTTCTGCACACTTTTTCTGCCACTCTCGTCAGTGATGCCGACGAAGTAGATGCCTGCAGGCAGAGGGCTCATGTCGATGCGTAGCTCGTCGCTTTTGCCTTGCACGCAGAGCATCCTTTGTCCAAGCATATTGGTCACCTCGGCCTGACGTAGGCCTTCGCCCCTGATGGTGAGCAGCCCCGAGGTGGGGTTGGGATGGAGCGTGGCTGGGGCGGCGTCATGTGCGCCGATGCCAAGGAAGGAGGGCTTGAGGTAGATCTGGCGTGTCGCACTGCCGCAGCCGTTGTCCATGATGGCGGTGAGGACGACATAGCCGTCGTCGTGGTCGCTTACGTAAACCTTGCATTTGCTGAGGTATCCATCGGGCGATGGCTCTGGTATTGTGTCATACGCGATGGCCCAGGAGGACTTGCTGATAGTCCATTTGCACTTGTCCCAGACGCACTCAGGATGTTCGCTCTCCATCACCTCGAAGGTGTATTGGAAAGAGAAGAACTCGGTGTTGGTGACGACAGCGATAGTGTCGAACGTAGGACCGAACATGACGGGATTAGGAGGATCGAGGCACAGTATCCTGTCGGGTACAGGCGAGTAGTCCAGCGTAAGGTCGAGGTGCACGAGGGTGTCGCAACCCGACGGCGAGGCGATGACATAGTCGTAGCCGCCTGGTGCTGTGTATTCCACCCCATGCCACGTGAACGAGTCGCAGGCCGAACGGGCGACGGTGTCGCCTGCCACGACGCCTTCCACCAGCAGGTGGCAGGTGACGATGCTGTCGCAGCCGTTGGATGCAGGAAAGGTGAGGGTGTAGTCACCGGTTTCAGTGTAGGAATTGCCGTCCCACAGGAAAGTGCCACAGGTGACCGTGTCGAATGCGTAAGCTTGAAGGGGTTTTGTGGTGATGTAGACCAGCACCGAGTCCTGGCATTCGGGGTGGATGGGGTTGTCGTGCAGGCAGGCCAGCATGGTGTCGTTGGTGATGGGAATGTCGTTGAACCCAAAGCCGCTGTAGAGTTCGCCTTCGCAAATCTCTACGCTTTGGACGTTGTAGTGCCGTGTGGCGTCGATTTGGAAGAGTGTGGTGTCGCTTGCTGGACTGAAGCAGCCACTGTCGGTGGTGGCGACGCGTAGCGAAGCGTTGTAGATGCGTTCGTCCCTGTAGACATGGGTAGCCGGGTTCTCGCTACTAGAAGCGCCGTCGCCAAAGTCCCAAAACAGTTCGTAGTTGTCGTGACTGACGTCGGCGAAGAAAGTCAGCTCGCGGTTGGCACAGAAAGGAAAGGTTTCGTGGGGTAACACTATCTCGTCGTTGAGCGATAGCTGAGAGCTGAGACTGGTGGCGTTGGAGCCTGCCAGGTAGGCGTAGCCTTTGGCGTGTCCGAAGCCGTAAACGTGGGCGTTGAACCCGTTGTCGCAGGTGATTCGATGCACACCATGGGTGATGTCTATGCTCGTGTAGCTGTATGCGCCGTTGCCGTCGACGTGGTGAAAGCTTGAGGGAGCGAGCAACGTGTTGTCGAGATACACGTTTCCGATATCATCGGTCTTGACTATGATGTTGACGCTGTGCGTTTGGATGTTGATGTCGGGGTGGTCGAAGGTTGAGAACGTCACGTCCCTGATGCGCTGCTCCACGGGGGCTATCCACACCATCGAGGGGTCGCCTTCAGTGGCGTCGTGGCTTGTTTGGTAGAGGTAGACGGCGCTGGGCTGTGTGGTCTGCAGATAGCACGAGCCTTCGCTCTCGAGCATGGGGAAGTATAGGGACCCACCGGTGCTTAGCGTGTCCATCGGCACGCCGTTCATGGTGACTACGTTGTCGTCGGCGCTTGAGGTGACCTTGACAAAGTCGCGGACGCGGTTCTTGGAGCTGGTCACCACGAAATTCTTACCCCACGAGTGCAGGGGCATAGCCTGTTCGAACACGTGGTCGTAGCCGTTGCCCGCGTCGGAGGGGACGCACGTCACGGTGTTGCCGTTGAAGACGGCGATGCGTTTGCAGCCGCGGGCGTGGATGCGGGTGCCGCTGAGGTCGATGGGGTCGCCCGTCAGGCGGTTCGACCTCATGGGGTAGGTCTCACCTGCATGCATCGTGACGGAGAAGGTCTGGTTGGCCGCATGACCGCCCAAGGTCCTCACCGTGGGCGTGATGTCGACCACTGTGTTGTCCTCGACGGCGACGACCACGAAGGCCGTTGTCTCGTTGTTCCAGACGTAGGGGTTGTAGCCCGGGCGCGACTGCTCGCAGCATTGGACGATGTACTCGTTGCCCAGACTCTCGACGGGCAGCACGAAGGAGGCGTCGAACGACACGTGGGCGATGTTGGTGCAGTACACCGAGACCGTATCGGAGGCTAGAACCCTAATGCCCTTCTCGTAGATGCGCTCGTATTGGCTCCCGTCGTGGTAGCCCTGCCCCTCGGGGATCTCGACGACGGTGATGTCGTTGGCGCTGACGCTGAAGCCGCGGCTCCAGCCTGTCAGGGGATTCGACACCGTGCCCGTGCAGTCGCGCTTGGCGCTGACGAGCACCTGGGTAGTGACCCAGCCGCCGGAGGTGTGGTCCTTGAAGCCGTTGTGCATGAACGAGAGCCAGAACTCCTTGCCTTGCGTGGAGGTGCTTTGGGAAAATGTCTGGGGCAAGGCCAACAGGCAGGCGAAAACTATGGATAATAGGGTTCGGTTGGGTCTCATGGCTTTATGTTTTTAGTTGTTTTTGTCACTCCTTCACCACCTTGTCCGAGTAAGCCTTCCCGTCCTCCAGGGTGACGCGCAGCGTGTAGGTGCCGGCGGGCAGCTGGCCAACGTCGATGTCCTCGAAGTTGCTGCGTTGCGTGCGCACCAGGCGGCCTTGCAGGTCGCAGCCGTTCCTTCGCTGGGTTGGGGTAGAAGGCGTAGGGGCGCACCTCTATGCCGTAGTTTTCCAGGCCCACCGGGCCGTCGTGGTTGAGGAGGAAGAGAACTAAATTGTCTCCATAGTTGCTGCCTGCCGTTTTGCCTCCCCCCATCCATGCCATGCCTTGCTCTTCCCCTTGCTCGTCTTTGTACAAGATGGAATGTCCGCCCATAGGGAAAATGTCAATATTGTCGGTCTTGCAGAAGCGTTTCCAATCCATATTCAAGTCGGTATCCATTTTTACGATTTGGACACTTTCAGCAGGATACCCGTTTTCCTTGTAGATAAAGTATACGGTGCCATCCGACATCTTTTTGATGTCCATGCATTGCGCTTGGCCGTTGTGTCCCCCCGTATGGTCGTCG
>CADBGN010000078.1 GCA_902794155.1 uncultured Bacteroidia bacterium | reverse complement strand
GATGTTCTCTTTGGTGTTCCTTTGTTATAGGTTCCTTTCCCTGGCGCCGCCTCCCGGTGGCGCCTGGTCTTGTGCTGGCCTCAGACTTTCAAAGAACTCGCTCCCGGCTCCCCTCTTCTCGGCCCCCACGTTCCTTCCGAAAGCGGGTGCAAAAGTACTACCTTTTTCCCATTCCGCAAGCACTTTTTTCAATTATTTTTCTTCTTTTTTACATCTTACTGATTGTCAATGATAAAAATTTTCAAAAAGCGCAGAAAGCAGCAATTTTCAACACCTAATTAATATAATAAAGGGCCAAAAAACGGACAAAAAAGCCTCTTCGATATGTTCTTGAACGGGGATCTTAACCTGAAAAACGAGGAAAATGATGTCGAAACGGATGCAAAAACTGTCAGGTTTTCATACCGAGTTTTTATTGTCATGATAATGGGTTTTAGCAATAGAGGCTTATTGGGTGCAAAGTTAGTCTGTTTTTTGGTCGGACTACAAAGTGTTTCTGCCCTTTTCAAAATCATTGTTTCACACAAAATTCCATAAAACATCCGGGGTAACTGCCGAAAATGATGCTTCGGGATAAGCGTTTGCAAAGATGGCTGGTTGGCTTGGCGTTTTCTTGGGATTCCATTTGAACTCGTATGTACGCATCATACCGTCTTCAATCTCAACCAAGTCTATTTCCTTTTGGTCATGCGTCCGCCAAAAATACAACTGGGCATAGCTGCCGTTATAGGCATTATGCTTCACACGCTCGCTCACCATTAGGTTTTCCCACAAGGCTCCCACATCATTGCGAAAGTCGAGGGGCGCAAAGTTTGAAAGCACCGCGTTACGCACACCGTTGTCATAGAAATAAACCTTCTTACCCTTCTTTATCTCATTCCGCAGATTACGGCTGAAGGAGTCGAGGCGAAACACCACGAAACATTTTTCAAGAAGTCCTATGTAATTCTCCACGGTTTCCTTGTCCACGCCGAGCATGTTCGACAACTCGTTGTACGACACTTCATCGCCCAATTGCAGGGCCAAGGCCCTAACCAATTTTTGCAGCAAATCAGGTTTCTTGATGCCTCGGTATGCCAACAAGTCTTTGTACAGATAGTTGTTAGTCAACGTCATAAGAGTACGCTTGGCATCAGCAGGTGATGTAACGACTTCAGGATAAAGACCATAAATCATACGGCTTTCAAGAAGGCGTTGCTGTTCACGCTCTGAAGTATCGTCGGCCAACTCTCGCAACGACAACGGATAAAGCCGATGTTCCAGCAGTCTTCCCGTGGCAGGCTCGTTGATGTCGTCGGCCAGGGTAAGCGACGAAGAACCCGTCACCACCACCTGTGTATCCAGTTTGAGGTCTCCTATTTTCTTCAGGACAAGCCCGATATTGTGGACACGTTGCGCTTCATCGACAAAAACCATGTCGTAGCCATTCAAAAGAGCTTTCAATTCGGTTGAGCTCTTGTCTTCGAGGAGCATGGCGTCGTCCATGTCATCGCAATTCAGACGCAGACAACGTGTTTCGGGATTCTGTAGCATGTCGAGTAACGTGGTTTTACCCACTTGGCGAGGTCCAAGCAGCACAATTACTTTTTTCTTGTTGAAGTCGGCCTTCAAGACCTTTTCTATGGTCCGTGTAATCATAACTCATGTGTTTTCAGATGCAAAAATAACAAAAAACAATCAAACCGCCAAATTTAGAATAAATTCAGTGGTTATAACCGCCAAATTTAGTATAAATTTAGTGGTTTTAGTATCCATATATAACCGAAAACACGCTTTGAAAACTACCCTAAAAGACATATTGTCCCCGCAAATTTGCGGCGCAAATGAGATTTTTTCGCCGCAAAACACATTCCGTATTCAAAAACAAACAGCCATGTCATGCCAGCCTGGGCAAGAACCAGCAGCCATGTCATGCCTGCGTGGGATAGTGCGGTGGCAGGCATCTATGGCTGCGGACTTCCCTATTTTCCGTCCTTTCCCCTTGATGGGAAATCAAGGATTGATTTCATCGAAATCAAAGATTCAACGACACAAAGTGAGTTAATGCAGAGCATTTCGACGAAGTCAAAGGAACCAAAGGATCAAGGCCGACATCAAGGGCACACCGCACTAGGCCTTGGTAGTATGTGCCTAGTATATGGGTAGTATAAAGATAGTATGTACATGTTTTTCAGTTGGCAAGTTTGAAATCTCATGATGTTTATTAAATAAATCGTTATCTTTGCAAAGCAACAATAAGCAATTCACCATGACGGCCGAGAACATAAAGATTAAGGGCAAAAACAGGGTTCATCTGCAAGGGCTCCCTTTCCAGCCAAAGACAAACCAGGTTTTCTTCTATGACCCTCATCCGGATTCGGAGTTTTCCAAAGAGGTTGAAGCTCATCTGCAAGAAATAAAAGATTTCTTGGGAGAATACGACTATGAATTTTATTGCTTCAACGATATGACCAAACGGTTATCTGAGGAATTTGTTCGATACAGATTTCCCAACTGGGACGGCCAACCTTTGAACAAAGTGGGTAACGACTTATTAAAGTATTATCTCTCGGAGGAAGACCGATACATTGGTGCGTCATTCATCCGACTTTTTGATGTTTTTAGTGATGTTTATAGCTGCTATCAATTGTATAGCACGGACATTTATTCACTGACGGAACAGCTGGTATTCTACAGAGAGCACTTGAAGGACGGCGGGAATATCGAGTTATGCCTTGATTATTCTGATGAAGAAGACCAAATTCGTTACTCGGTTACAAGCAAGGCAGGCGAAGACAGTTTGTTTCCTATATACGAAAAGAAAGTGTGTTTGGCTGATAAGCGTTTTGATTCCGATTCGAAACTGCTGACGGATGAAATACGCGAAATGGTTGAAAGGCTACACCAAGAGGGTGTCAGTGAGTTTGTGCTGCGTTGTATGGTGCCCGTTGAGGAAAAGTTGAGCCGAATCATTATTACACCGAAGTGCGAAATTCTGTTACCCGATTACGGCAAAGAGCCTATTCAAATGTCGCCTTTACCGAAAGCCGTGTTTCTTTTGTTCCTGAAACATGGGGAAGGCATATATTTCAAGGAGCTGATTGATTATCGAGAGGAATTGAAGTCCATTTATACCAAACTCACCAACAGAATCAGTGCAGCGGTTGTGGCCAGCAGTTTAGATGCAGTTACCGACCCTACAGCCAACTCCATCAACGAGAATTGTTCGCGCATTAGGGCGGCATTTTTGAAAAGGATGGACGAGCGGATTGCGCAGCATTATTTTGTCACTGGCGAGCAAGGAGAGCTTAAGCGTATTACCCTTCCTCGGAATCTGGTGGAGTGGCAGTGTGAACTATAAAAAAACCCACCAAGAAACATTCGCTTCGCCATAATCGCGAAGTCTATCCTTGGCGGGCTGAAGTTGAAGCATAGACCTTCTTCGAATTAATCCCGTGGACTCGGCCTGTTTGCTTCATCCGCAATAATACTATCATTCTCGCATTTGTCAAGTGAAAATCGGTTTGCAAGGCTTGCAAAACTCTCCTATTCCATTGTAACCCTTTTCGACTTGACCACATACCCCAGGCAATCCACAAAAACGACATCGCCAGAGTCTGTATTGTTTTTCACTTGGGAATGGCCAACGATTTGGATGACATCGGTGCGTCTGTAGAGATTGTACTGTCCCAACATTTGGGGACGCACCCAAATTGGTGAGTGCTGGGGGCTTTCGCCGTAGAAGTCAAACATCTCGGCGTTGTACCTGAAACCAAACGCTGGCTTGTCTGTCTCCCATAGTGTATTGATGGCTTTGGCCATATTGGTAGGACTGATGTCACTCACATTGGGGAGATATTTGTCTTTCCAAGGTCGGGTGACACCTGCATGGGTTACAAGACACTTCTCCCCAATGGCGTATGCCACACCGTGAAACAAAGGAGCCGCATCCACTAAAAGGTCTCTGATGCTCTTAGCATACAATCCGTTATATCTTGAGGATTGTTCGTTGACATTAGGAAGATACTCGTAATCGTGGTTGCCGTAGAGCAGCACAACATTATCGGGGCGCGCCTTTTTGTATTCTACAATCGCTAAAAAATTGCGCTTCAGATCAAAAATTGTCATGGGTTGGTATGGGTCGAAGTAGTCGCCAACGAGAATATTGATGCAGGTTTCGTCGACCAGATCCTTCCAAGAGGTTCTGCCGTGTATGTCGCCTATGATGTTGTATGTGGGCATGTATGTCTTTTTTGCTAAACTCCAAACACTCTTTCCTCTTGCCAGTGATAGCTTGTCCTATAGTCTTCAAAGTATTTCAAAATGGCTTCCCAATCGGGGAACTCTTCGCTGCCATAGCGTATGAGCTTTCCTTGAAACTCCGAGGCTCCGTTTTTCTCCCGGTCATCGATGAGGAAATCCCCGCGATTTAGCTCTTTGTGGTGGGTAAGGATAAGCCGTTTGTGGGCGACATCGCCGAGATAGTGCTTCACCCAGAGAAGCTTGTCGGACCATGAGGAGGGGTTGTCCCACGGAGCCGTTGAAAGGATATACACATCAAAATGCTTGGCAAGGTAACGATAGGCTTCAATGGCTCCTTTCACAGGGGGCATCATAGAGAAGATGCCTGGAACAAGGTCGGCATGATTGTCATATTTTTCAAGGGTCTCCTGGGGAATAAGCGGTATGGCGGAAGGGAAATCCACCAATACGTTATCCATGTCGATGTAGATGATTTGTTTGTCCATAGTAAAGTATTTTGTGCAAAAATAGGATTATTCCACAAACTAGTGATGGGGTCGGTGGATTGCAAGGCTTGCAGAAGGCGAAGTGTTGATGAATGGATTATTTTTGCAACGCTTTTGCAGGAGCGGTTGCGTCAGCCGTTATGGACATAGAGTGCAGGGGACGCTGACTCACTTGTGAGCAGCTAAACTGCCTATTGCACGTTGAAGGCCCGCTCCTGTTTATAAACTGAAAATAATGGCACTAACCCAACAACAACAAGATCTGATTGATTGCCTGAAACTGTCAGGATTAGAGAAAGACGACGTATTGACAATAATGCTTCCTTTAGCCAATAGTCCAGAGCAAATGGACGAAATGCTGGATTATTTAATTGACGCTCTTCAGAGCAACAGAAAGATAACGTCAGACGAGGCAATGGAGAAGATGTATCGGATCGTTGGGACGATTTAACTCGCTACTCTTTTACAAACATGATTTTTTGCTTACTTTTCATCAAGGAAAAGGAAGGATAGATACCGCAGCCATAGATGCCCGCCCACGCACATGCCAACGTCGGCATGACATGGCTGCTGAACACAGCCCCGAAGGGGCGACAGCAATTGCGGAGGCAGGCGGTGTGAACCCCTGCCGACAAAAAGACGCAGCCATAGATCCCAAGCCTCCGCACCAGCCAGCGCAGGCATGACATGGCTGCAAAGCTTAGGGCAAGAATGCGTCTACAATATGCTCAATTATGGGTTCACCATCCCTAAAAATGATAGAAATGATGTCAAAACGCGTTTCAATTTCAAGGTGTTTTTGGAAGATATACGAATTCGCCGCAGCAATGAGCATGCGTTGCTTCTTGCGCGTCACGGCGATGTCGGGTTCGCCGTATTCGTCGGTCTGGCGCGTCTTCACCTCCACAATGACCAGAAACTTCCCATCCCTGGCGATGATGTCAATCTCCTTGTGGATGTTGTGCCAATTGCGCTCCAATATCTTATAGCCCTTGCCGGTCAGATAATTGACTGCAAGCTCTTCGCCTAACTTTCCTAGATCGTTGTGGTCTGCCATAAGAGGGATTTAAAATTCAAAAATTCAAAGATTCAAAGATTTAGAATATAAGATTCTAGTCTAGACTGCTTTGTACCTCGCAATGACGCAAAGCGCCAACTGAACAACTGAACAACTGAACAACTCCTAACTGAACACTCCCAACTAATAATTATACCCCTTCCCCACTTTCATCTTTTCCGTCTGGTAATGGCCAAGATAGACCATACCTAAATCTCCATCGATAGCGATTTCGCTACCCATGCTGAGCGGCTGCCCGTTAAGCTGGCCAAACTCATCGTCAACGTCGACCTCCAGACCGTCGCAGCTGACCACGCAGACCTTACCCAAACGCACCGCCGTGACCGCTGCGTGCGAAGTGGCACCTCCACGGGCCGTCAACAGACCGTCGCAATCGAAGATCATGCCGATGTCATCGGGGACGGTGTCGGGACGCACTAAGATAACGTTTTTATCAGGATGCTGCTCACGCAAGGTCTTGATTTGCTCGGCATTGAACGCGGCCAAGCCATTCATGGCACCGCCGCCAATACCCAAACCGTGACCCAGCTGCTTCATCTCTTCGGGAGGCAACACAAAGGCCGCCTTCTCTTCCTCAGTCTTCAGGTCTTGGTCGCGGATCTGCAAGATACGGAAGTCCTCGGGCTTGTCGGACTCAAAGGTGAACTCTATCTCTTGCGGGCTATAACCGAGATTTTCGGTGAGCTCCACAGCAATGGAATAAATCTTCTTATAGATATCGGGCAGCAGGGTCTGCATCGAAGGTCCTTCCAAACCCGCGGCCTTGCGTTGGGTCTCGCCAATGGGCAAGGGCTTAACCAATCCACCCACGATGTCCTCGCCTTGGCTGCGCATGGTGAAGTCGCCATAGAGATGCACACCCGGACGCTCGCGATGCGGGTTTTGCGTGAACACCACGCCCGTGCCCGAGGTGTCGCTGCGGTTGCCAAAGATCATCTGCTGGACGATGACGGCCGTACCCCAATTCTCAGAGATGCCCAGATGACGGCGATAGGCCAAGGCACGCTCCG
Source organism: uncultured Bacteroidia bacterium (assembly GCA_902794155.1). Lineage (GTDB taxonomy): Bacteria > Bacteroidota > Bacteroidia > Bacteroidales > F082 > Limimorpha. The sequence continues at coordinate 4,195 of CADBGN010000078.1, read as the reverse complement.
AGTTCCACGAGTCGATGACCATATTGACACACTCGATCAACTGCTTGAAGGAGTCCTGCTCAAAGGCCACGCCGTGGTCGTCCAAGATGCGCTTGTACGAGAAAGCCACTTCTCGCATCTGCTCAATGCTAAAATCGGCCTTCACCTTCACGTTGTTCAATTGCTTATAGGCATTGATCTCGTCGTCGAAGACGTCGCGCTCGATGCCTTTGGCCATGCCCCAACTTTGCAGGAGTCTGCGGTAGGAGTCCCAAGCCGCCCAAGCGATGCTTTCGTCTTGCGCCAAGGCCTCTGCAATCTCGTCATTCATGCCTACATTAAGTAGGGTATCCATGGCACCCGGCATGGAGATGGCCGTACCTGAGCGCACCGACACCAGCAAAGGCTTGTCGGCCACACCAAACTTGCGGCCCGAGATGTCTTCCAATTCCTCGATGTGTTTGCGAATCATGCCATGAATCTCGGTACGCAACTCAGGGATCGTGTTGATGGTCTCGTTGCGGCGGAAAGTCTCGGTAGTGATGACAAAGCCAGGAGGCACCGGCATGCCGTGCAGATACAGGTTCTTCAAATTGTTGGCCTTGTTGCCGATAAACACCTGGTTGTCCATCTTCGGCGTCTTCTTCCAGAAGGGGCTGATGAGCATCTCGGAGTTATAGGTCATGATGTCGCTGATGAGCTTCGGGTCGAGGGTGGCCTCCATGGTGCGCAACGAGTTGAGGATGCGGCCGATGAAGTTGTCCAAAGGCTGCATGAGGAAGGCATCGGAAAGCAAGTCGCGGTGGAATTCCTCTGACTTTTTGTTGATCAAGGCCGCAGTCTCGCGCTCGTTGAGTTGGCCTTCGGGGTCGAAGAGCTGCGGGATGACAATCTTCAACGGATATTCATACGACTTCAGGAAGTATTTGATGATGATGCGGCGCACGTCTTCGGCGATGAACTGGAAGATGTTGATGTACTGGCCGAAGGAGAAGCTTCGCGAAGTCAAGCTGTAGCGCAGCATGTCGAGCTTCGAGTTGAGGCTTTGGTTGGTGATGCCGTCAAGTTCGAGACCCTCTCGGAAGTATTCAAGGATGCTATAGATTTGATTCAGCGTGCGTTCCGAGATGTAATCGAGGTTGATGCTTTGCACCACCTTCTCCATCAGCTGGGTGGCCACGCGCTCAAGGCGGAAGGTCAAGCCCATGGCCTCAAACTTGTTCTCGCGGTAGGTGCCATACATCGACGGGATGCCGATGGCGATATGGCGCTTGTGGTAGATGTTTTCCCAACCTTCGCTCTGTTCGGGATTGAAGATAACCGTCTTGAGCTTGTCCATGAAGGAATAAATCATCGTCAGCGACTTGCCGAAGTCCTTGGCCTTGTACACCTTCTCGAATTTGTCGATTTCCTCATCGGGGATGAAGGGGAAGCTACGCAACGAGCTGAAGATATTGACCGACTCGAAGCTGTATTTCTCGCGAAGGTAAGCATACAGGTCACGGATGTCCATCAAGCGGGCACGCTCACGCTGATAGAGGTCGTCCTCCAACTCAAGGCGACGCGCTGCTGAACCGATAAGGTTCTCATAGTCGTCGCGCGAAAGCATCAGCACATCCTCGGGATTGAGGCACGAAATCTCGCACATGGTCTGCACAAGGTTGTGGATGGGCACATACCAAGTGCTTTCCTTGTCGATACTCTCGAAGACGTTATTGGGCAGGATGGGCTTCAGCAGATCGAGGTTGCCGTCGCTCCAGAACTTGAACACGTCAAAGGTCAGGCCGATGAGCGTGTTGTTGCTCTCGGTGTGCACCTGCTTGCGAAGGAAATGCACCAATTTGTCCTGACGGCCAGAGATTTCGTCCATGTTGGTGGTTACGTTGCGGATTTCGCCCTCGGCGCCGATTTCGTTGAAGTAGACGGGGAAGATGCGCGTCAGCTGTTTCACCTTCTTGTAATATGGCGTTATGTTGGAGTTGAGCACCTTGGTGATTTCGCGTTGGAAGAGGTCGGTGTCGCTGAGGAAGATGCCACCCAGTTTCAGGTTAACGATCAAAGCTGACAGCAACTTTTCCATAGGCGTCTTGGAATGCTCAATCAGTTCAAGCCACACACGGATGTTCTTGATATGGTTCTCATCCACAGAAAGTTGCCAATCCTCGCCCACAAACACATTGCCCGGCGTGACGAAACCGAAGTTGATGAGTTTCTTCTCGAAATAGTTGACAATCTCCTTCTGTTCGGTTTGGTCTACATCAATGATCTTCAAGCCCAAGGTCTGCTGGAAATCGAGCACGGCCGACATGTAATCCTTACGCAGCTCCTCGGCCAAGCCAAAAATCGTGTCAATGAAGGGAATGAGTTCCTCTTGCGGCATCTCGTCGACGGCATCGCGCATCATGCGGTCCATGTTCCAGATGAGGCGTTCACGCTGGTTTTCCATGCCTGGCAGATGTAGGAGGAAGAAGACGTAGTGGAACTTCGTAATGAAATGCGGGAAGGCCTTCTCCGACTCGGTGAAACGCTTGGCCACCTGCTCGAAATGCGGCATATCTGTCAGTTTCTCCCATGTATCGGCAGCCTTCAAATCGGCGTTCAAATGGTTGAAATAAGGTTGTCCTATCTCGTCGCAAACCGTCTTGATTTCCTCTTCGGACAACAAAGTTTTCTTGCTCTCCACCCAGTTTTCCACCTGCGAGGTCTCTTGCCAATAGCGGTAGTTCTCTTGCAGCATCCTGTGGAGCAGTTGGCAAGCTTGGTCCTTGAACCGCTCATCTTGCGCCACCTTATCGAGGTAACGACCAGCATGTTTCGTGGCCAAGATATAGACATCCTTGTTGTCCTCAAAAGCGTCATTCAGAATATTGAACACCTTGGTGATCAATCCAACGTGTATTTCGGATTCCTTGACCACCTTATCGGCGAACTCCATTAGGGTGATGATGATATTAAGACGCAGTTTAGCCGCCACTTCGGGTTTCAGCAGGCTATGCATCATTTCCAATGGGATGTGCAATGCGTCGGCGGGGACGTCGTCGTCAAGAAGCATCTTGCGCAGCTCCTCGGTCACGAAGGTATGGTTCGACAATGGGTGATGGTATTCGGTGATGCACTCCTTGGCGCGTTTGTTGATGCCAAAGTATTTGGCCGACAGGTCGATGAAATGTTGGTGTTCTTCAGGGATGAAGATATCTTTGTAGCGCGTTTGCGCCAGATTGGCCTCAAGGGCTTGCGATTTGAAGGTTTCAGACATTGTCTCACTTATTCGATTGCAAAAGCAAAAATACGCATTTTCCCAATGAGCGGACAATACAGAGACCGAAAAAAAACTGCGCTTGAATTGATTGTTCAAAAAATAGTGGTATTTTTGCACTCGGATTAAAATCAATTGTAGACAATGAGTACAAAAAACATGATAAAAGTCATTGCTGATTACTTCAGAACGCAACCTGTTCTGAAGGCATGGCTTTTTGGTTCCTACGCACGAGGTGAACAGACGCCGCAAAGTGACGTAGACATTCTTTTTGTACCCGACAAGTCGCAGCATTTCAGCCTTTTCACATTAGGAGGGATGTATGAAGACTTGAAAGATCTATTGGGTTGTGAGGTTGATTTGATCACCGTTGGTGGGCTTTTACCATTTGCCCGAGAAAGTGCCGATCGCGACAAAATACTGATTTATGAGAGAACCGAGCAAAGATCCTAAACGACTGACTGATATTTTGGAGGCCATCGACACCATATTCCAATACGTTGGAAGCGATGACATGGAGGCTTTTGTGGCTGACCGGATGCGATATCATGCTGTGGTGTACAACATAATGATTATCGGTGAAGCGGCCAATATGCTAACCTTCGAATTTAGAGACAGCCATTCCGAAACGCCATGGAGGCAAATCACAGGTATGAGAAATTTCCTCATTCATGGTTATCATCAAGTGGAAAAGGATATTGTATGGAAAGTGATTGAAGAAGATCTTCATATATTGCGTCCACAAATAGTTAAATATGTGGAGGAACTTGGCTCTACAGAATAATGACAACAAATAACGAACAATCATTAAACTATAACCAAATGGAAAAGATTAAAGTAGGTATCAATGGTTTCGGCCGCATTGGCCGTAACGTGTTCCGCATCATCTGCGAACGTCCGAATCTGGAAATCGTGGGCGTCAACGACCTGACGAGCACCAAGGTGCTGGCCCACCTGTTG
>CADBGN010000077.1 GCA_902794155.1 uncultured Bacteroidia bacterium | reverse complement strand
GTGGGCGTGTTTGGTAGCCATAACATGAAGAATATCAACGCGGCAAGACTTGTGTGCCTGCAGTTGGGTGTCACCGATGCGCAGTTTTATGAGGCTATCGCTTCATTTAAGGGCGCTGCACGACGATTGGAATTGCTGTTCGACAACGGCGACAACTTCGTCTTCCGCGACTTCGCCCATGCCCCTTCCAAGGTCAACGCTAGTGTAAAGGCGTTGCGCGAGCAATTCCCCGAGAAGCACCTGTTGGCGGTTTTTGAGCTGCATACCTACAGCAGCCTCAGCGAGGTCTTCATCGACCACTACCGTGATGCCTTGAAGCTTGCTGACACTGCCATCGTCTTCTACGACCCGCATGCTGTGGCCATCAAGAAGTTGGAGCTCATGCCCGACGAGCGCATCGTCGAGGGCTTTGGGAGGAAAGACCTGAAGGTGGTTCATAACAAGGCGGAGCTGGTCGAACTATTACAAAAAGGCCAACGACACAATGTCATTGGCGCTTTCATGAGTTCCGGTGACTTCAACGGTCTCACGACCGACGATCTGAAGGCTCTCTATGCATAATAGCTAAGGCCCTTGAGCCTGAGGTTGCTGAGCAAAGTCGAAGCATCGAAGGGCCGCTTTATAGCATCAAAACTGAAACGTTTTCTTGTCTATCGTCACGTCATACTTCACATTCGAGATGACGTATGTGTCCTTGTTGCCGTTGTAGTCGTATAACACGATTTCTTTGAGCAGCAGGCTGTCGGTATGGTATTTGAACACCACCGTCTTGTAGCCCACGCCAAACAATGGCTTCTTTTTTGCCGTACCAGTGACAACATGGTATACGCCTTCGGTAATTGTTGAGATGGTATAGCCGTTTTCATTAGCCAGATCTTGGATGCGGCCTTGGAAACCATAAAGGAAGATGCGACTCAGTCCTTGCATCATGCCGCCATCCTTCAGCTTGAAGGTGCCGTGAAACATGCCGATGTCCATCTTGATTTTTTGTGCGTTGACTATCATGTAGTTGCCCGTGTTGAACTGTGCGGAAAACTCGTATGGCGTCACGAAATACAGCTTGCCGTTTTGCTTGGTGGTCTTCTTGGGTTTCACCATGGTATTGGCCAGGTCTGACTCAAACGACTTGACCTTGCCGTTGGCTTCTCTGATACGATTCAATAGTGTGACATCCTGAGCTTGCATCTGCATGGCAAACAGGATGGCAGAGAGGAGAATAAGGACTTTTTTCATTGCTATTTGATAAAACAAAAAGTGGTACAGCAAAAACTGCACCACTTTTCCATATTTGGATTACTTATCCAAACTCATCAGGAACTCTTCGTTATTCACCGTTTTGGCCACGCGGTCCTTGAGGAACTCCATGGCCTCAAGCGGCGTCATGTCCGCGAAGTGGTTGCGCAGTGCCCACACGCGGGCGAGAGTGCGTTCGTCGACCAAGAGGTCGTCGCGGCGCGTGCCCGATGCAACGATGTCGATGGCGGGGAAGATGCGCTTGTTCGAAAGACGGCGGTCGAGTTGCAGTTCCATGTTGCCGGTGCCCTTGAATTCCTCGAAGATGACTTCATCCATCTTGGAACCCGTGTCGATGAGGGCAGTGGCAAGGATGGTCAGTGAGCCGCCGTTTTCAATTTTACGTGCGGCACCGAAGAAGCGCTTCGGCTTCTGCAGGGCGTTGGCTTCCACGCCACCGGTGAGCACCTTGCCCGAGGCGGGCGATACGGTGTTGTAGGCGCGGGCCAAACGCGTGATGGAGTCGAGCAGGATGACCACATCGTGGCCGCATTCGGTGAGGCGCTTGGCCTTTTCCAGGACGATGTTGGCAATCTGCACGTGTTTCGAGGCCGGCTCGTCGAAGGTGGAGGCAATCACCTCCGCGTTGACGCTGCGTTGCATGTCGGTGACCTCTTCGGGGCGCTCGTCGATGAGCAGGATGATGAGGTACACCTCAGGGTGGTTGGCAGCAATGGCGTTGGCCACTTCCTTTAGCAGGACGGTCTTACCGGTCTTGGGCTGAGCCACAATCAAGCCGCGTTGACCCTTCCCGATGGGGGCGAAGAGGTCCATGATACGCGTCGAGATGGTGCAGCCTTGATGTCCAGTGATCTTGAACTTCTCGTTCGGGAAAAGCGGTGTGAGGTAGTCGAAGGGGATGCGGTCGCGCACCTCTTCAGGCTTGCGGCCGTTGATGAGGTCGGTCTTGATGAGTGGGAAGTATTTTTCACCAGCCTTGGGAGGACGGATGACACCCATGATGGTGTCGCCAGTCTTCAATCCCAACAGTTTGATCTGCGACTGCGAGACGTAGATGTCGTCGGGCGAGGGCAGGTAGTTGTAGTCGGAAGAGCGCAAGTAACCAAAGCCCTCGGGCATGATTTCGAGCACGCCTTCGGCACGCACGGTGCTGTCGAAATTGCTCAGCAGGTCGTCGCGGTGCTGACGTTGGTCGAAACGGTCTCTCTCTTGACGTTCTTGCTTGGGCTGCGAAACCTCTTCTTGTGCAGCTGGCTTTTCCACAGCTTTTTCTTCCTTCGTGTATGCTTCTTGTGCAGGGATATTTTCACCGCCATTTTCATGGGTGCGTTTGCGCTTCTGCTTTGCGTTTTCTTTCTTCTCACGGGCAGGACGTGGCTCAGCGGGAACCTCATTGGCCACAGGTTGAGGTGCTGCAATGGGTTCTTCAGTTTTGGGCTCCTCCACTTTTTGGGGTTCGGGATTGATGGTGAGCTGTATACCGTTGTTTCTCTGCCATTCGTTGACGGCGGCTTCGGCATCCTTGCTAATGCGTGGACGACGGCCACGTTTGGCTTGAGAGGCTTCTATATCTGTTGATTCTTTCACAGGTTCTTTTACGGGTTCTTTCTTGGCCTCAACGGGCTTTTCGGTAGCGGGCGCTTCCTTTGGTTCCGGCTTTTCAGGTTTCTCGGCTTTGGTGGCCTTTTGTTTCTGTTTTTTTGGTTTTGCGTTTTTCTTGATGTCGGGGTGGTCTACTTGATGGTCGATGATGTCGTAGATGAGTTGGGTGCGGTCACGGTTTTCATCGTCGATACCCATCTCGGTAGCAATGATTTTGAGGTCGTCCAACGACTTCTCATTGAGTTCAAAAATGTTGTACATAAAGAATTGGTTGAAATAATTCCAGTGAGGAATATAGTTGGTGATACAATAAATTCGGGGAACACTTTACTACGGTCAATCCTCGGATTGGCTCGTAAAAGTGGGGCAAAGGTAATGCTTTTTTTTGGAATGGCAAGTTTTTTCCAAAAAAATCGTATTTTTGCGCCGCTTTTAAAACGAAATAATTATGTCACAAAGATTGCAACCCATCTTTTTTTTCCTTTCGGCATTGGTGCTGGCTTTGTTGTTTTTCCTGCCTTTTGCCAGCTTCTATGGCGATTTTCACACTTTTGACTTGTTTGGTCATGGCATCACTTCTCCCGACGTTTGGGAGGAAGGCGTGTCGCCATTTAAGATGACGTTCTCGCTGCCCATATTGATTCTGACCGTCACAGCGATGATTTTGAGCGGTTATCTGGCCATGGGATTGTTCCGCGCCGTGAAGTTGGCCCAGTTCCAAAAACTGCTGAAGATTGCCCGCATCAACATCATTGTCATTGTGGTTTGCATTGCTGCCTACCTTGGTTATTCCTATTTCATCATTCCTAAGATGGCCCAGACGGTGGATCCGACCATCTTGGAGCCTTCATTTAGGGCGGGAGTAGCCTTCCCCTTGGCCGCACTGCTGCTGAGTATCATTGCTACCTCGGGACTGAAGAAAGACATCAAGAAAGTGCGTTCCACCGATCGCATTCGTTGATGGGTTTTGATACCAAAAAAAAGAAAGCCGACCTCTTTGCGGGGTTGGCTTTCTTTGTTTCAATATAACCTGTTGCGGTCGAGTTGGAAGATCTCCATGTCCTTGAAGGTCTTCCCATCAATCACCATCCGAATGAAGGTGATTTGTTTGTGGAATCCCGAATTGCCCGCTGCGCCAGGGTTGATATGGAGCAGGTTGAGCTTCTTGTCATAAATAACCTTTAATATATGCGAGTGTCCGCATACGTACAGGTCGGGCTTCTTTTTCTCCAAGATATACTTCACTTCCGGCATATAGTGGCCAGGATAGCCGCCAATGTGGGTCATATAAACGTCTACATCCTCCACGTGGAAAAAGAGGTCTGCTGGGTATTGCATCCTTACGATATGGTTGTCGACGTTGCCGTGAACAGCGCGCAAAGGCTTGAACGCAGCCAAAGCTTCGGCGGTCTCGATGCTGCCGATGTCGCCCGCATGCCATAACTCATCAACATCCTTGAAGAAGTCGAACAGTTGCGGAATGATGGTGCAATGTGTATCCGAAAGTATGCCTACTTTTTTCACTTCAGATTCACCATAAATCCAATCGCCAACACTTCCTTGAACTGGACCTTTGAGCCTTCGATCTTCACGCCAGCCTCATCGTAGAACGGGATATCGTAGTCGTAGATGAGATGGGTGGCGAGGTTGCAGTTGAGCCAGTCGTTGACTTTCAGCACGAGCATGTTCTGCCAGTCCACGTCGATGCGCTCGGGATGGTTGAGGTAGTTGGAGAAGAGCTCGAGCTTCGAGTTGAAGTCTATGTTCTTGGCCAGGGGATACTGGAACTTGGCCACGGCGCGGGCACCAAATTCATAGCGCACCTTGGCGTTTTTGGCATGTTGGGTGGTGTCGTTGGCATCCAACGAGTTGACGCCAAAGGCACCGATGGAGGCCAGGTAGTCGTCGTTGACGATGGTCACGCGGCCTGTGACGGGAGAGAAGTAGAGTGAGAAATGCTTGTTGGGCACCCATTCCACACCAAGACCCAAGCTGATGTAGGCAGGGGCAAGGAATTTGGAGATGTATTGGGTGGAGTCTTTGGTGTAGTCGAATCCGTAGGCAAACTGTGAGCGGAAGGCCAACTCAGCGGCATAGTTGAGATGCTCGGTGGCTTTATACCCAGCCAATGAGGTGAACTCGATCTTGTCGTCGGTCTTTATGGGCTTGCGCTCGAAGTCGTAGAAGCTGTAACCCAAGGAGGTGTTCAAGGTGTTGTCCCACTTGAAATTGTTTTTCTTGAAGCGGAGCTCATAGTTGAAGATGCCTTGCCCGGCAACTGTGTTCTGTCCGCCAGCAGCCCAGTTGGTGTAGGAGCTTTGGCCGAAGTTGAGGCCGATGTTGCCTTTGTGGGTCCAGCCTTCAGGTTGCTCTTCTTGTTTTTCTTGTGCGAAAGAAACGATGGCAAAAGCTAATGCCAATGCGGTAAGTAAAACTTTTTTCATTTTAATATGGTTTTAAAACAATTATCAATTATCAATTATCAATTATCAATTATCAACTAATAACTATTTCCATCCTGAAAATTATGCGCTCCAATACTAAATGTAATGTCCTGCATATTGCTGCTGCGCACATATTTTCCGCTCTTTTCTGCAGGAAGCCAAACGGTCTTTTCAAGGAGACGGATAGCTTCGTTGTCGCAGCCACCGCCCACCGAGTTGACGACGACGATATTTGACACGCTTCCGTCAGTCTCAACCACAAAACTCAGGCGCACAGTGCCTTGAATCTCGCGTTCCTTTGCCTCGGCGGGAAATTGCATGTTGTTGACGATGTATTGGCCCATGTTGCCGCCATCCGCGAAATAGGGTCGGGCCACCTCTTCAAGCTGTTTGAATTCGTATATCTTATAAGAGGTGTCGGCTTCTAAACCCAGCGGCACCACGGGGCGCTCGTGGCGTTTCCAATAGCGTTTGTAACTCCTTGCGCTGAATTCGACCTCGTATTCGTAGTCGTAATCCATGGGTATGCCGATGTTGGTGGCGGGCTTCCACAGGATGGTCTTCACCAGATGCATGGCGATAGGGGAGGCCGCCTCGCTGAAGCTCGACTTGACCGTGTAATTGCTGGCCACGCCTTGTGGGTCGATGTGCATGGCGATGACGACTTTGCCGCTGTTGCCCTGCTCAAGGTCGGCTTCGGGATAGACTAGCGTTTTGGCTATGTAGTCTTTGGTCACCTCGTGGCCTGATATGGGTTGAGGTGCCGTGATTTGTGCAGTCAGACTCATTCCCGAAATGAGGACGAGAATAGTGAAAAGGAGTCTTGCTTTCATGGCATTAGTGTTTTTGATAATGCAAAAATAGCAAATCTTTGGCAAAAATCTTTAATTTTGCCGAAAATTTGATTCCATGGAAGACAGCTACAAAAACAATATGGTGTTCGGCATCCACCCTGTGTTGGAACTGATCCGTTCGCAAAAGGAGATTGAGAAGGTTTATATTCAGGCAGGAACGCGCTCGCCCGAGATTGCGGAGATTGCCAACACCTGTCGCGCCAATGGCGTACCCGTGCAGTTTGTGCCCATCGAGAAAATGAACCGCCTGACGCGCAAGAATCACCAAGGCGTGGTGGCCTTCATCTGTCCAATCGAATACCAACCCTTGGAGAAAGTGGTGCAGATGGTCTTTGAGGACGGCCGCGATCCTTTCATCCTCATTCTCGACCGCGTGACCGATGTTCGCAATTTCGGTGCCATCGCCCGCACGGCCTACGCAGCTGGCGTGGATGCCATCGTCATTCCCAACCATGGGTCGGCTTCCATCAACGGCGATGCGATGAAGACCTCGGCAGGGGCTTTGTCGTTGATCAACGTGTGCCGTGTGGAGAACCTGAAGGACGCCATCGACTTCCTGAAGGCCAGTGGACTGCGCGTGGTGGGCTTCACCGAAAAGGCCAAGGAAAGCCTTTGGAAATCCGACCTCACGGGCCCGCTCTGCGTGATGATGGGCTCGGAGGAGGACGGCATCAGTCCCGCCTACCTCAAACGCCTCGACGGCCATCTGATGATCCCCATGCCTGGCGACATCGATTCATTGAATGTATCCGTGGCCACAGGCGTGGTTTGTTTTGAGGTGGTGCGGCAACGGATGGGATAAAATGTGTAGAGACGCGCCATGGCACGTCTCTACGTTTTTGTGTGTTGTGGAGACGCGGCGCACCACGTCTCTACAATAACAGGGACCCCTATTTTATTCCACCACGATTTTCTGTGTCTTCCCGTTCAGGGTAATGAAATACATGCCTTTGGACAATGCAAAGGTTCCTTTCCCGTCGATTTCACTCCTCATCACCATTTGGCCTAATATGTTTGTGATGGTCATTTGGCCTTTGCCTTCCACAGTGAAGCAGCCTTGGGCGGGATTGGGATAGACGTTGAATGACGGTCTCGTGATTTCGGGAACAGAAAGGTCAATAGTTGTCAGGATGGGGAAACCGCCGTTGGTGTGGCTAACATCCAAAGCCCAAACATGTACCTCGTTTTGACCATTGAGGAGGTCTACAAACGCCTGACTTTGCATCACATCTTCAGTTTGAGGCGTACCTTCACCACCAGCATCGCAAGTGTTGATGTAATGATTGTTCTCAAGTGTTATGTCAGTGCTATAGGCCATAATACAACCGGCTTCTCTAGTGCTTGAAATAGCCCCTACATTATAGCAATTGGTAATTGAGCCATCCCTTCCTCTCCAGATAAAACTTGCAATGCCAGCTGCTGTCGGGCCGGCGGGAGAACTAGACAAGGCCGATCCATCAGCATCGATATTACCCAAATTGTAACAGTTGTTTATAACCACCTTGGTTTGTCTGGAAAAACCAAAAATGCCTCCAGCATAGGTGCCAATTATATTCCCCTCATTGTAACATTCCTCGATTTCAACAGTTCCAGAATTCCCAAAGCCGACAATACCTCCCGCATAGTACCCACTAACATCACCCACATTGTAACAGTTTTTGACTTGATAGGCATTTTGTCCAACAATACCACCTAAACAACAAGTAATCATTTCGCCAACAACCCCCTCAATAGTGGCTCCATTCCAGCAACGGGACACCAACGTGGTGCGGTTGGCATTTCCAACAATGCCTCCGCAGTTAATCCCTTTCAAATACCCACTTGTGACAAAAACGTTTTCGATGACTGCAGGATATGTTTCTCCCCCTTCTCTTATGCCTTCGGCCATACCAAACAAACCAATATCATTAACGTAAAAGCCTTCTGAATTATCAATGTAAATATTGGAAATGCTGTGTTCGCCACCATCGAAATGTCCATGGAAAGAGGGAATAACGCCATCATAGAAAGAGCCGTATGATGGGAAACCTCTAAAACAGCCATCTTCACTAAACCACTTTCCTCCTGTACCACAACCAATCGGCGTCCATTGAAGGTCTGCGCTACCATTAAGATCGATATCCGTAGTCAGTCGGAAATAAAGGTCTTTGGTGTCATAGCCTTTGTTGACCACGTAGGCCAAATAGGCCAAATTGTCGGCCGATTCAATCAAAATCGGATCGCCTTCCGTTCCAGTGCCATGTGCCCATATGGCTCTTCCGCCATGCCAAACACTAGTTTGGGCGAGGGTCATCGTGCCCGTCAAAACGAGCATCATCATGATATATATCTTTTTCATTTTGTTCGTTATTATAGGGTTAAACTCTGTTATTTCGCAAATCCGTTGTTGAACATGGCTTTGACATGGTCAATGAATTCACCTTTACGTTCCATGGCCGATTGGCTGTTGCTCTTCCAAACGGTAATCATGGCATAGTCCAGTTCCTTCATACTGCCAGAAGGAAAGTTGAAAGGTCCGACAGAGGCCAAGCCACGACGGTCGCCCGGTCCAAAAGGATAGCCCCACCCATCTGGATCCGGGTTTGGATAACTCTCGGCACATTCTTCCTCAGTCCAGAACTTTCCATTTGTATTGTAGCCACCATTAGGTGCTATGCCTCCCGTACCTATGTTATCGGGGTCGCTATCGCCAGGGAACATATAGTTACAATCTGGACCTACAACTCCAATACCAGGATCTCCGTTATAGTCAATAAATGCATTACCTCCATATTGCATGTGATGGCCGTTCTTCCAACGACCCTGGAGATAAAAATAATACGCTTGCGCATCCTGTGGGTCTCCATTATCTGCATTACTATTATTGTGATACATAAACCCAGTCATTCCTAATCCATCAGGGCCGTTCAGTATGGAAAGCACCTGCACCGGCGGGTTGTCGCCGTATGTCCAAGGTTGCTCCTCACCGTCAACAGGTGTCCCGTTATAGGCAAAACAGGAATTGCGTTGCACGTCGCAACCTACATAGTCGTCCCAGCCGTAACCAAGATCCCAGTCGGTCCAAAGACCAAGGTAGGTGTTATGATAATCGTTGGAGGAACGGTTATAGAGCTTATAATTCACAAATACAGTGTTGTTCAAGACCTCATCATTAGGCGCATTAAAGGCGTAAACCATGGCATGAACCTCCAGCCCAATCGGAACTCCCTCAAATGATGATTCGGTATGTGGTTTGAAAGCATCATTGAAAATGAAAAACAAACATTGGTCGCCTTTAATGTCGGGATAGTCTCCGTCATTGGGATTGTAATGGCCGTCGTTGTTTACATCCACAAAGGGAGCCAAGTCCTGAGCATAACCCGCATCACCATGGGCCGGCCATGTCAGGATGTCGTCGGGAACTTGATACCCTGCATTGCCGTGGTTGGCAATGAATTGTTCAATCTCCGCACGGGTCAGATTCCAGATGTGATGATACTTCATTGAAGTCAACCGATCGATGGAGCCATCCGATGTTTTGAGAGGTCCGGACCAATAGTCTTGACCAACATTTCCATACCTATAAGCTGCCAAATGCAATTCTTCGCTGGCATCCAAACCTCCAAACCAGAGGGCGTGTTGGAAAACGGTCTGCTTACCACTACCAACTGGAACTTCCCATGTGGTGCAATTGTAATAAGTATCATAACCTTCATCGCCATAATTGATAGATTTTTGTGGGACAAAGTAAGTGCCATCACCGAGGATGGTAGGAAACACATTATTAATCTCAAGATGCGAGATGGGTGGCTGCTGAGCCACAGATGCAAAGCCAATCACGCATAGCATCATTAGTAATAGACATTTCTTTTTCATTTTGCTGACATTTAATTGGTTTATGTTTTATTTGTTCGTTTTGTTTTGTAGAGACGCGCCATGGCACGTCTCTACATAGGTGAACGCATTATTTCAAATATTTATCCAACCAGTTATAGAACCTGCGTTGCCACAGCACGCCATTCTGCGGTTTCAACACCCAGTGGTTCTCGTCGGGGAAATAGAGGAATTCCGCATCGAGGCCACGCAGGATGGCGGCGTTGTAGGCCTGCATGCCCTGCGTGAAGCAGATGCGGTAGTCGAGGCCGCCATGAATGACGAGGATGGGAGCGGTCCATTTGTCGACGAAGAGGTGGGGCGAGTTGGCGTAGGTCTTACGCACGGTGGGGTTGTTCCAATCCCAGAAGGGGCCGCCGAGGTCCCAGTTGACGAACCACATCTCCTCAGTTTCAAGGTATTGCGCTTCGAGGTTAAACATGCCATCGTGGGCGATGAGGGCCTTGAAACGGCCATCGTGGTGACCGGCCAGCCAGTACACGCTGAAGCCGCCGAAGCTGGCACCCACGGCACCGAGGCGGTTCTCGTCGATGTATGGTTCTTTCTTCAGTTCGTCGATAGCGCTCAAATAGTCTTTCATGCATTGTCCGCCGTAGTCTCCGCTGATTTCCTCAAGCCAGAAATGCGGGGGATAGATGACCCAGGTCAGCATGTCCTTGCCGTCGGTGGTCTTCACCCAGCGTTCCTTGACCTCACCCATGGTGAGTTGGGCGAAGATTTTGTCGTTGACGGTGGTGATCTGCGTGGCTTCACCCGTGGCGGGGTCGACGCTGAAGAGCTCCGTCGGGTGGCTCATCGACTGACGGCCTGCAATGAGTTTGTCACCGTTGAAGTGCACGGAGACGTAGTTGTGCACGCCTTCCGTCAGCTTCTTGATCTCGCCGTTTTCGAGAGTGAGGGCGTAGAGTTGGTCGGTAGCGTAGGCGTCGCTGATGAAGTATAAGGTCTTGCTGTCGTCGGCCCAGCTGAAGCCCGTGCAGCACTGGTCGAAGCGGGCCGAGTAATCGGTCTTCTCGCCGGTCTCGAGGTTCATCACGAAGAGGCGTTGTTTGTCGCTCTCGTAGCCGTCGCGTTCCATGCTCTCCCAGGCCATGTATTTACCGTCGGGCGAGATGACGGGGTTGAGATCGTAGCCCATCATGCCTTCGGTGAGGTTCTTGCACTCGCCGCTTTGGATGATGTATTGGTAGATGTCGGTGTTGGTCGAGAGGGCGTAGTCCTTGCCGACCTTCTTACGGCAGCAGTAGACGAAGCTCTTGCCGTCGGGCAGCCACTGCACCTGCTCCATGCCACCGAAGGGACGCACGGGGGCTTCCCATTGCTCGCCCTTCATGGCGTCGAAGGCGTTCTCGATTTTGCCGCTGCTGAAGTTACCCACGAAGATATGGCCGTAGGTGTCGACCCAGTGGTCCCAGTGGCGGTACATCAAGTCGTTGTTGATGCGGCCCGAGGATTTGTCGAGGTCAGGATAGATGTCGGCCACGGTCTCTTTCAGCTTCACTTCCTTGGTGAAGAGCACTTGGCTGCAGTCGGGTGAATAGAGGAAACCGTTGATGTCGTCGGGCTCGCTGGAGACGCATTCCAGGCCAGTGCCGTCGGGATTCACTTCCCAAAGTTGCATGATGTCGTCTTTCGGGGCGAGGAAGCCGATTTTCTTGCCATCGGGACGCCATTGTGGGCTGTATTGGCTGTCGTTGCTCACGACCAGCACTTTGTTGTCGCTGCCGTCGGCGTTCATGATATACAAGGTGGAGCCGCTGCGGTTTTCGGGCACGCTGTAGTAAGTCACGGCATAGACGATTTTCTGATGGTCGGGCGAGATGCTGTATTCGCCGATGCGGCCCATGGCCCACAGCACTTCGGGCGTCATGATGTCCGACTGCAAGGTGAGCTCCGTCGGGCCGATTTTGTCTTTGGTTTGTGACGCATTCGCATCATTGCTTACGGGAGCTTTAAGATTGTTTTGAGTCCCATTTTCTTTGGGTGACTGTGTGTTACATGACACGATAGAACAGGTGATCATGGCTAACAGGAATAGTTTGGTTTTTCTCATATTGATAAGTTTTTGAATTTGGCCGTAAAATTACAAAATAATGACTTATGCCAAGATTTTTTTCATAATTCCTTTGCCATTTCCCTGAAATCCACTACCTTTGCACCTTCATTTCCATACTATGGAATTGAATTTTGAATTTTAAATCTTTGAATCTTAAATATTTAAATCTGAAATACTATGTTAAGTCAAGATGTAAAGATTGGAAGCGCCGTCCGTCTGGATGGAAAGATTTATTTCTGCATTGACTTCCAACATGTTAAGCCTGGCAAGGGCAACACTATCATGCGTATCAAACTGAAGGATGTGTTGAGCGGCAACGTTTTGGAGAAGCGTTTCGACATCGGCGTGAAGCTCGAGGATGTCCGCGTTGAGCACCGTCCCTATCAGTACCTCTACAAGGAAGGTGAGGACTATATCTTCATGCATACCGAGACCTACGAACAGATCCCGATCGCTGGCGACAACATCACGGGCGTGAAGTTCATGAAGGAAAACGATGTGGTTGACGTCGTCGTCGATGCCAGCACCGAGACCATCCTCTTCGCCGAAATGCCGGTGAAGACCGTCTTGCAAGTGACCTATACCGAGCCTGGTGAAAAGGGCAACACCGCCACCAACGCTCTGAAGGAAGCCACCGTTGAGACCGGCGCCATGGTTCGCGTGCCGTTGTTCATCAACACCGACGACATGATCCGCGTCGACACCCGCACGGGCGAGTATTGCGAACGCGTGAAGGCCTAAGCCAACGTTACGTAAAAATAAGCGCAGAGTCATTGACTTTGCGCTTTTTTTGTATTTTTGCGTTTCATTTTATAATCTCGTTTCGATGAAAATCAAGAAAACTACTCTGAAAACTATTGCGGGACTCATTGACGCAAAATATATTGGCCCCGCCAACTTTCCTATCACAGGCCTGAACGAAATCCATAAGGTGGAGCCGGGCGACATTACCTTCGTCGACCACCCGAAATACTATGCCAAGGCACTCAACTCGGCGGCGACGGTGGTTCTTATTAATAAGGAAGTGGTCTGTCCCGAAGGCAAGGCCCTGCTGCTCCATGACGATCCTTTTGATGCCTTCTTGCGTATCATGCGGCATTTCCGCCCCTTCGAGCCACAGACGCAGCCCATCAGCGACTCGGCCGAGATAGGGGAGGGAACGCTCATTATGCCGGGCTCGTTTGTGGGACACCACACCGTCATCGGCAAGAACTGCCTCATCCATCCCAATGTGACCATCTACGACCACTGCGTGATTGGCGACAACGTCATCATCCACTCGGGCAGCGTCATCGGAGCGGACGGTTATTATTTCCAGCGCCGTAACGAAGGCTTCAAGAAGTTCGAGTCGTTTGGCCGTGTGGTTATCGCCGACGACGTGGAGATTGGCGCCTTGTGTAGCATTGACCGCGGCGTCACGTCGGATACCATCATCGAGAGTGGCACCAAACTCGACAACCACTGCCAGATTGGTCACGACAGCTACATCGGCCATAACTGCCTCATCGGTGCCCATGCCGCCATCGCTGGCGTGACGCGCATCGAGGACGATGTCATCCTTTGGGGACGTGTGTGCATCAACAAGGACTTGGTTATCGGTACGGGGGCCGTCGTCTTGGCCACTTCAGCCGTCGACAAAAATATCGAGCCAGGCAAGGCGGTCTTCGGTGTGCCTGCCCAGGAGGTGCGAAAGCAATGGCGCGAACAGGCCGCACTTCGTCAATTGCCTGAATTTTTGAAAGAATACTATAAAACCCATCAATCATAACAATGGCTGATGGCCGATGACTATGGCCTGCCTCTCGGATAAAGCAGGCCATAGTCATAAGCCATAGGCCATAAGCCAAAACTATAATAAGATGAAAAAACTCACATCTTTTCTGTTGCTTCTGTTATTGGTTGCAACCCAAAGTGCCTTCGCGCAGAATATGAAGACATACCAATATGCCGAGCGCGACACCTTGAAACTTAATATGGATTTCTATACGCCTGCCCAAGTGCATGACAGCACTATCTGTGTGGTGTATGTCTTCGGCGGCGGCTTTATCGGTGGTCATCGCGACGGCGAGTTTGAAAAGGCTTATTTCAAGCAATTGGTGGATGAAGGCTTCCAAGTGGCCGCCATCGACTACCGTTTGGGTTTGAAGGGTGCTAAAAACCTCAGTGTTTTCAACTCCGATCCATTGAAGGATGCCGTCAACATGGCAGCGGAAGATGCCATCTCGGCCATAGCCTATTTGCTTGAACATGCCAAGGAACTGAAGGTGAACAAGGACTATATTGTGATGGTTGGCTCCAGCGCGGGCGCCATCACCTCGTTGCAGGTGGACTATGTCCTTTGCAATGGTTTCTTGAACTATGACATCCTGCCTAAGGACTTCCGTCTGGCAGGCGTGGTGTCGTATGCTGGTGCCATCTTCTCCAAGGAAGGCAAAGTGAAATATCGCAACCATGCGCCCGCCCCGACCATGTTTTATCACGGCACTTCCGACAAACTAGTGCCATACAAGCAACTCAAGTTCTTCAATACCGGTTTCTTCGGTACCGATGCCTTGGTGAAACGCTTTGTGGAGTTCGGCTATCCTTATTATGCCCGTCGTTTTGAGGGCTATGGACACAGCGTGGCAGCTGGTGGTCCGATGACTGTCGACGACCTCGTGTGGTTCTGCCGCCATTTTGTGCTTAAGAAGGAACGCATTCAGGTGGACGGAACCTATCAGAACCTCGATCCTCAAACCATGCCGGCATTCGACTTATACACTCCAGGAGATTTGTATAAGTAATTGTATTTGAGTTCTTAACTACATGAAATGAACAAACTACGGCTTCCTTTTTTTGTGCTGTTGGTCTTCAGTGTGATCTGTGCCAAGGCGCAAAACAAATGGCATTATAATATTGGGCTTGGGGCCTCGCTCAATACAGGCAACGTCAACAACTGCAATCTCAGCAACGATGGCGCCGTCGAACGCAACGATAGCCTGATTGCTTTCGATGCGCATTACAAACTGCTTTATAGCTCCCTCATCGACAGGAATGCCACCGACCAGCAATGGAAGGAGACCAACTTCGAGATCAACGGCGGCGTGAAGATGGATCTGTACCAATATGGCAAGTATTCTCCGTTTTTGGCTTGTGAGATGCTGACCAACAAATATAAGGGTTACGACCTTAGGCTGAGTGGACTCGCCGGAATGAAATACCGTATTTACACTGTTCCTGGGTTCTGCGACTATTCCATCAGCGCGGCTTTCGTTTACGATTGGACCGACTTCACCGACGAGACACACCTTCTCAACAACAACTACCGCATCTCAATCCGTCCTAAAATCAAGCAAAGACTGGCCGAAAACCTCACCTTGTTGCATACCACGTTCTACCAGCCTTCAGTGCTCGATTTTCATGATTACATCATCATGAGCACCACCAAACTGCAAACCCAAATCACGCGCAAGGTCTTCATAGACATTGCTTTCTCCTACGAGTATCGCAGCCGGGTCCCTTCCGAGAACTATAAGAAACACGACTTCCTTTCTGAGGTCTCTGTTAGGTTTAAGTATTAAGTACCTGAGCGTTTCGCAGTCTTGGAGTCTCGCAGTCCCACAGTCCCGCAGTCTCGAAGTCTCGGAGTCTCGCAGTCAAAAAGCCGCATTACTATAGAGAACAATTACATAACAAACTCAAAAATGAAAAAACTGATGATTTGCATTGGAATGGCTGCCGCCTTGGTGGGTTGTGCCCCGAAAGAGGAGAAACCCGTCGAACAGCCCCAGCCCAAAGAAGAATTCAAGTATCTGGTGGACGAGTTCGCCGACTTGAGGATCATGCGTTACCAGATCCCTGAATGGGACCAGCTGACGCTGCAACAGAAAAGCTACATCTACTATCTCGGTGAGGCGGCCAAGTGTGGTCGCGACATCCTCGCCGACCAGAACTTCAAGTACAACCTGGTGGTTCGCAAAACCATCGAGGCCGTGCTGAACTCGTATCAAGGCGACCGCGAGAGTGCCGACTTCCAGAACTTCGTGGTCTACGCCAAGCGTGTGTTCTTCAGCAACGGCATCCATCACCACTATGCTGAGGACAAGTTCTTCCCCGAGGTCAGCGAGGCCTATTTTGCCGACTTGATTAAGGGCAGCGATGCCAGTCTGCTTCCCCTCAACGAGGGCGAGACCGTCGACGACTTCATCGCCTTCCTGACGCCAGTGGTCTTCGACAAAGAGCTCTACAAGATGCGTCGCAGCAGCGAGGACGACATTATCGTCAACTCGGCTGTGAACTTCTACGAAGGCGACATCCGTAAGGGTGATGTGGAAACCTTCTACAACAAGATGCGCAAGCCCAACGATGCCGAGCCCATTAGCTATGGACTCAACTCCAAGCTGGTGAAGAAAGACGGTAAGATCTATGAAGACGTCTATAAGGCCGATGGCCTATATGGCGAGGCCATCCAAGCCATCATCGGCTGGCTGCAGAAGGCCAACGAGGTGGCGGAGAACGACAGCCAACGCAACTACACGCAGAAGCTCATCGACTATTACACCACAGGCGACCTGAAGACCTGGGACGAATACAACATCGCTTGGGTGCAAGATTCCCTTTCGCACATCGACTTCGTGAACGGCTTCATCGAAGACTATGGCGACCCGATGGGCATGAAGGCCACTTGGGAGGCCATCGTCGACTTCAAGGACCTTGAGGCTACCGTGCGTTCCAACACCATCAGCGAGAACGCCCAGTGGTTTGAGGACCATTCGCCCGTTGACCCGCGCTTCAAGAAAGAGGAGTGCAAGGGTGTGTCGGCCAAGAGCATCATCGTCACCACGCTGGGTGGCGACTGCTTCCCCTCGCCCCCGATTGGCATCAACCTGCCCAACGCCGATTGGATCCGCAAGGAATATGGCTCCAAGTCGGTGACCATCACCAACCTGATGGAAGCCTACGACAAGGCCGCCGACGAATGCCCGAGGAGCGCCCTCAAGGAGTTCGCCTACACGCAGGAAGAGGTCGACCTCTGCAAGAAATACGGCTCCGATGCCGACGTGGTGCA
>CADBGN010000076.1 GCA_902794155.1 uncultured Bacteroidia bacterium | reverse complement strand
GGCCACCTTCTTGGTGATGTAGGTCGAGATTTTCTTCACGTTCTGGTCGCTTTGCAGGAACGAGCGGCTGACGTTCAGCGGGATGTCGGGCGAGTCGATCACGCCGTGCAGCAGCGAGAGGAACTCGGGCAGGATGCCTTCGACGCTGTCGGTGACGAAGACCTCGTTGCAGTAGAGTTGTATCTTGTTGCGCTGGAACTCATAGCGGTTCTTCACCTTCGGGAAGTAGAGGATGCCCGTGAGGTTGAAGGGGTAGTCCACGTTGAGGTGGATGTGGAACAGCGGCTCGCCGAAGTTCATTGGGTAGAGCGTGTGGTAGAAGTCGTTGTACTCCTCATCCTTGATGTCGGTCGGGGCTTTCTTCCACAGCGGTGCCACGTTGTTGATGATCCAAGGCTTTTCCACTTCCTTGGTCTTGGGTTTACCGTCCTTGTCGGTCTCGCCCTCGATTTCCTCTTGCACCTTGCGCGTGCCGAACTGGATCGGGATGGGCAGGAACTTGCAGTATTTGTTGAGCAGTTCGCGGATGCGGCCTTCTTCGAGAAACTCGGAGGCATCGTCACTGATATAAAGGATGACGTCGGTGCCGCGGTCGCCCTTCGGGATTTCGTTCATCGTGTACTCCGGGCTGCCGTCGCACTCCCAAATGACGCCGTTCGCGCCTTCTTCCTTGCACGACTTCGAGATCAGCGACACCTTCGAGGAGACCATGAAAGCGGAGTAGAAGCCCAAACCAAAATGTCCGATGATGTTGGCGGCTTCGGCTTCGCTTTGTGTCTTGAACTTGGCGATGAACTCTTCAGCGCCCGAGAAGGCGATTTGGTTGATGTACTTGTCGACCTCTTCGGCGTTCATGCCGATGCCGCGGTCGCGCACGGTGAGGGTCTTTTTCTTCTTGTCGACTTCCACCTTGATGGTGAGGTCGCCCAGCTCGCCTTTGAACTCGCCCGAGGCAGCCAAGGCTTTCAGTTTTTGGGTGGCGTCCACGGCATTGCTGATGATTTCGCGCAGGAAAATCTCCTGGTCCGAATACAAGAACTTTTTGATGACAGGGAAAATGTTTTCTGTCTTTACTCCAATGTTACCGGTTGTCATATCTCGTAGGATTTAAAATTCAAGATTTAAGATATTAAATTACACATAACCGACAAAAAACCGCACTCTGAACCGTCATTGCGGGCTTGACCCGCAATCTCCTAAGCACAATGTACACCCTTTTGCGCAGGAGATGGCGGATGCTCCTCCGCCATGACGGTAAAAGGCTGGATGTAGTCTTTTTCGGTCGGGTGTCGGTTTGTCAAATTGTGTGCCATTTGGAAAACTGACATTTTGGCAAGGAAATGGATGTTAAATACATAGAGTTTGTGTCTTTTAGAAACCAAAATTGTTATAATTTTGCGGAGATTTAGTAAGTAGTTTATTACTAAGCGAGTTATTACTAAATGGTTTATTACATATTACCCATGAACGAAATCTACGACTTCTATAACAACGGTGCCGAGATAGGCCGGCTGGAGCGTGGCCTGGGCATCGTGGAGTATCACAGGACAAAGGAAATCTTGGCGCGCTACATTGACAAAGGCAAGTTGATTTACGACATCGGCGGAGGCATCGGGATGTATGCGGCTTGGCTGGCGAAGAAGGGCAATGAAGTCCATCTGATTGAGTTGGCCGAAAACGCCGTGGAATATGCTAAAGCGAATATGATGCAAGATTGCCAATTCATTGCCGAGACGGGCAATGCCTTGCAAGTCAATCGCCTCGACGAGAGTGCCGATGTGGTGCTGCTGATGGGACCACAGTACCATCTGCGCGATAGGGAAGACCGCTTGCAATCGCTCCGCGAGGCGTTCCGAGTGCTGAAGAAAGGCGGCCTCTTGGTGTCGGCGGGCATCTCCAAGTTCAGTTCCATGACTTGGGCTTTGTCGGTGTATGGTGAGAAGAAGAATGCCTCACTCATGGAATTCCTTGATGATCCTGTGTTTTTCAACATGATTAAAGGTGAGATGACCACGGGCAGTCACATCCGACCAGCGGAATACCCGAGGTTCATTGCGGAATCGTATTTCACTACGGCGGAAGAGATGAAATCGGAAGTCGCAGAAGCGGGATTCACAGTAGAGAAAGCCATCGCCGTGGAAGGCTGCATCTGGTTCACGCCGCACCTCACGGAGAAATGGGAGGATGAGGCCAGCCGCGAACGCCTGTTGGACATCATAAGATTAACGGAGAGCGAGCCTGAAATAATGGGAATGAGTCCGCATTTCTTGGTTGTGGCGAGAAAATAACGATTGATTGGGTACCCAATCAAAACAATTCTTAATTTTGTAGCAAATTAAAACTGAATCAATATGAAAAAACTGTACGCTTTTATTGCGATGTGGCTTCTTGCAGGAAGCGCTTTCGCCCAAGTGCTTGTCAACGAGACTTTTGAAAATGGAAACACGGTAGACCAAACCCCGGTGGGTTGGATTGGCGATGGCGGCTGGAAGGCTGGCATCACCATTCCAGACGACAATACCGCCCGTGGTAGGAGGCCCCACACAGGCGACTGGTACATGTATGCCACCTATAACACCGATGTTTGGATTTACAAGGAAATCGACGTGACGGCTGGTAACTATTACCGCGTTTCGTTTTGGTATGCCACCTGGCATGTCGATCACTTCAACCTGGAAGTGAAAGCCGGTGCATCCGCCAATCCTTCGGCAATGACGGCTACGGCGGTGCCGATGATGGTGGTCGCTAACGAGGAGTTTGAACAGACCTCGGGCGTGTTTCAAGCAACGAGTTCTGGCGTTTACTATGTAGGCTTCCACAGTGTGGCCGACAACGGACCGTGGTATTTGTCCATCGACGACATCATTATTGAGCAGACCGCACAATACAACTTCAACGTGGAACAACTCACTGCCGACACTTCCGTCTATTTCGGCGAGCCGGCCTATCTGCGTTTCCGCCTGAACAATACTGGTGAACAGTCGGATACCTATCAACTCAACAGCACAGGCAACTTGCCGATTGAGTTCTACCAGAATGGCACCCAAGTGACACAAGTCAACGTGTCTTACAATAGTTCGGTGGAATTGGTGGCCAAGGCGACTTTGCCGATGAATCTTAACAACAACGAAGTTGTCCATGCTACCTTCGATGTGGTTTCAAACCATTCCGCTCCTACACAAAATGCTGACTTTGCCATAACTGCCTTGGCACCTTACGCTGATTTTCCGCTTGAGGAGGGCTTTGAGAATGACTTCGTGCCATTTGGTTGGCAGAACAACATCACCAATGGCAACTATGCCTTCGACCGCATCACGGAAGGCTCCACGCCGAGCGCGATGCCGCATGAAGGCAGCCTGTATATGGCTCGTTTTTACACCTATACGAATCCTTCAGGAGGCTCGGCTGAACTGGTTTCGCCCAAGATGGATTTGAATGAACACGACAACATCGTCAGTTTCTGGATGTTCCGCAACAGCAACCCGAATATCAATAAGGACGACCGTATCAATGTGTATTATAATGCTGTGCCGCGTTCGGAAGGCGGGCAATTGCTTGGTACCATTCACCGTTGCACCTATAAGGAACCCGTTGTCGCCGATGTGGACGATTGGTACGAATATGCCTTCACCTTCGATTGCCCCGACGACTATGGCTTCATCATCTTCGAAGGCGTCAGCGACTACGGATGGAACCTTTATCTCGATGACATCTTCATCAATAGTTCTTCGGAAGACCATGAGGCCCCCACGGTGATCGCTGTCAACGGTAACCAAACCTACGCTGACACCGAAATGAACCTCACTTTGCGCGTCCACGATGCATCTGACATGCCTGCTACATTGGCAGCCACTTATACCATTTGGGGTCATGCCCATGATTTGACATTCACCAGGGCAGGCAAGGGCAACTATGACTACACCGCCACCATTCCGGCCTACGACAACCACACCCATGGCACTTTGACTGTGCAACTCGTTGATGCGTTAGGCAACAGCGCCCTTTCGGAGGAAATCCCGATCCGTTGGGACTACCAACGCCCGCTGCTCTATGAAACCTTCGAGGAGTGCAATAGCATGTTCACCATGCCCGAAGGCTGGACCACTGACGGGAATCCGACATGGTGGGATTGGACCGTGCAAGGCACGGTGTACTACACGGACTACTATGAAGAAAGCTTTGTTGTGAATCCTCATTGCGGCAACAAGCACGCTGTGTTGGAATGGGACAGCAGCGAGAGTCCCGCGGCACAAGACCAGACTTTGATTACGCCTGTGCTGACCATCACTAGACCCACTGTTTTGCAGTTCTGGACTTGGGTGCAATATGGCACCGATGGCTACGACCGTTTTGTGGTCAGGGTGTACGACACCTACGACGGCACTTGGGACGACAAATGGGATGCCGCCGACATGCCTTACGGACAAATCAATGCTTATAACGAACCGATTTCCATCAATTTGGACGAGTATATCGGTCGCAACATCAAGATTGGCTTCAGAGGTTACAATACCTTTGGCGAGTGGCTGGCCTACGACTGGTTTGTCGATGATGTGAAGGTCGTCCCGACCGACACCACCGATGTGAATGTGAACGAGTTGGCTAACCTGAAATTCAATGTTTATCCCAATCCTGTTAAAGACAAGCTTCATGTTGGATCGAAGAGCGTGATTCGTCAAATGGAGTTGGTTGCCGTTGACGGCCGGAGGATGCGACAGTGGTTGATCGATGCCACAGAGGCAGAAGTGGTGTTGGAAGGTGTCGCGAAAGGGGTTTATGTATTACAGATTGTAACTGACGATGGCGTGTTGACAAAGAAAATATTGTTGGAATAAACGTCTTTATGAATTATTAAATAACGACTACTATGAAAAAGATCTGGTTAATTGCTATAAGTGTTTTCCTGACGCTTTCATTGAAAGCTGCGCCAGTGGATCGAAATGTGGCCATGAATTGGGCTTCTGTATTTTTAAAAACCAATGAGCTACAACTGGTGGATTTGTCGGGTAGATATGGTTTGTATAATCTCTACGCTGTTTCAGGAGAGAATTGTTTCGTGCTGTTGTCGGCTGATGACAGCGCTTTCCCCTTGTTGGCTTATTCCTTTGAAAATCCTTTCTCATTGGATGTTGCAGAGAACACCTTGGACTGGATTCGTTCCTATGATCAGGAGATTCGGTCGTTGAAGGAACATGGGATTGAGGCGACGGAAGAGGTGCGACGGGCATGGTCGGATCTTGAACTGGGAACTGCGGGTCCGGAATTGAACCGTTCAGAAGTGAAACCGTTGATCTTCAGTCAGTGGGGACAGCGTGAACCTTACAATCTCTATTGTCCTAACGGTTGCGTTACGGGATGTGTTGCGACAGCGATGGCTCAAATCATGAGGTATTGGGAATATCCCAATCATGGAACGGGTTATCATTCTTATTCTCATCCCACATACGGATTGCTTTCCGCCAATTTTGGAAGCGAGATGTATGACTGGGATAATATGCCCAATGGGGCAACATCAGATAGTCCATCGGCAGTGCAACAGGCGCTTGGGACCTTGCTCTATCATTGTGGAGTGGCTGTCGATATGAATTATGGAACTGACGGGAGTAGTGCTCCGGCCAGTAAAGTTCTTGAAGCCATGACCAGTTACTTTGGCTATTCGTCTGCGATTTCAATAGTCCACAAAAACAATGGCTATACGGATGCAACATGGAAGTCGATGTTGAAAGATGAGCTTGATGCTTCAAGACCTTTGTTTTATGCGGGCCAAGACCGAGCAGCCCATGCCTTCATCTGTGATGGTTATGACAGCAGGGACTTTTTCCATTTTAATTGGGGATGGAATGGCCAAGATAATGGCTATTATGCGATTGGTGGTCTTAATCCTTATCAAGGGGCGAGCTATAATGTGAATAACTATGTTATTAAAGGTATAGAGCCATTGCCAGTGTCGGTGAGTGCTCCATTCAACCTTTTGGCCATCATCAGCGGTAGTGATGTTCAACTGCGTTGGAATGCTGCTTCAGGTGCTGCGTATTATAAGGTTTATCGTGATGGCGAGCTGATTGCCGGTCATGTAACGGGGTTGACCTATACAGATCCATCCGTAGTCTATGGTCGTCATCGTTATTTTGTGAGAGGTGTCTCTAATTCGGGCGATTGCTCACGAAGATCCAATGTGGCTGAGGCCTTGGTGACGATACAGGTATCTACTCCTACGGGATTGATTGCTTTTGTTGAAGATAACGCACTTGATCTGTATTGGAACAATCCGACATCAGTGATGGGTAGCCTTTATTATAAAAATACTGGCTATGAGAATGATAGCTATGGCTATGGTGGTGAATCGACCACTTATTGGGCACAGCGTTATCCGACTGGCATGATTACCCAATATGAGGGTTTGGGCGTTGATTTGGTGGAAGGATATTTTAGATATCCAGGAATCTATACGGTGTATCTTTGTAAAGGTAATCATCTCGGTGTGACGGAGATAATAACCCAACAGTCCTTCACCATTACGGAAGGAGGGACCCAGTCGTTTTATTTGGATGAGCCTTTCTTGTTGGACTGCACCAAAGATTTGTGGGTGGTGATGTCTGCCCCTGCCTCCATTCCATACCCTGTGACCTGTTGTAGTTATGACGGACCTGGTTTGGAAGATGCTTGCTATATCAGTTCGGACTTTTCTTTGTGGGAGTCTATGGCGAGTGACCATGTCTGTTGGAGGCTGGCAGTTGATCTTTCGGATTGTCCTTTTGTTTATAAAGTGTTGAGAAACGGAACGGTCATTGCTGATGGTATCCATGAGTGTTCGTATATAGACAACAATCTTTCTGCCGGTACTCAACGCTATCAGTTGAAGGCCTGTTTCAATGGAGTGGAATCCTCTCTTTCTGAGGTGTGTACGATTTCGTTGGTGAATGTGAGTGTGAGGATCTCAGGAGCGGGCACAGTGGAAGGTGACGGATTTTACGAGGAGGGAAAATATGTTTTATTAAAGGCCATTCCCAATCCAGGTGAATCTTTTTTGGGATGGAGAGAAAATGGGGTGACTGTGAGTAACAATCTTGAATATGGGTTTTATGCATACGGATCCCGTCAGTTGGAGGCCTGTTTCTCTGGTGTCGGGGTAGAGGAGAACGCTGAAATTGGTCTTGAAGTTTATCCCAATCCGGCTACTGACGTTGTCCGTATAGAGGCGTCACAACCCATCCGGCAGGTGACACTACTGGGCATCAAAGGAGAGATACTGGACGATAGAAAAGCCAATGCGAACAAGGTGGAGCTGAACTTGGAAGGCTATTCCAAAGGCATTTATGTCGTCCGCATCGTCACCGAAGACGGCGTGGCGACACAAAAAATCAACTTGATTGAATAGGGGAGAAGCACATAGAAAACGCATTCCGCTCTATGCCAAGATCTTACTGGGCATGGGCCTGGGTCTGGGCTTCGGCTTCCTGGCCTTGGCCTTGCATTGGGAGGGCTTTGTGCACGACTGGGTTGCCCCTTGGGGCGACATCTTCATGCGCCTGCTCAAGCTGATTGCCGTGCCATTGGTGTTGGTATCGCTCGTCTTAGGTGTCGTCAACCTGAAGGACATCCGCAACCTGTCGCGCATTGGACTAAAAACCATATTGATTTATGTCTGCACTACAATATTGGCTGTGGGCATAGGTTTGGGTATGGTCAGCGTCATCAAGCCGGGGAAGGTTTTCCCGAAAGACCGGCAGACGGAGTTTATGGAACGTTACCAGCAGACCGTGGTGGAGCGCGAGGCACAGATGCAGCAGGTAAAGGATGAGTCACCCTTGCAGTTCGTGGTCGACATGGTGCCCGAAAACCTTTTCAAGGCCTTGGGCGACAACTCTAAGATGCTGCAAATCATCTTCTTCGCCTTACTCTTTGGCGTGGCCTTGATTGTCGTGGGACCTTCAAAAGTGCCCTCGCTGGTGCGTTTCTTCCAACAGTTGAATCTCGTCTTGCTCAAGATCATTGACTTCATCATGGCCTTTGCGCCCTATGGCGTATTTGCTTTGATGGCCGCCTTGATTGTGGACTATGCGGGCGATGTGGGCATCTTCTCCGCCTTGGGCTTGTACGCCCTTACGGTGGTGTTGGCTTTGGCCGTCATTATCTTGTTGGTGTATCCGTTCATTATGCGGGTCTTCGGCAAGCGAACGATGAAGCAGTTCTTCAAGGCGGCGGCGCCTGTGCAAATGTTGGCCTTCACCACCAGTTCGAGCGCGGCCACTTTGCCCTTGACCATGGAGCGCACGCAGAAGCATTTGGGCGTCTCGGAAGAGGTGTCGTCGTTTGTGTTGCCTGTGGGCGTGACCATTAACATGGACGGCACCAGTTGTTATCAAGCTGTGGCGGCGGTGTTTTTGGCGCAGGTCTTGGGTTTGGACTTGACCTTCGGCCAGATGTTGCTCATTTTGGCCACGGCCACCATCTCGTCGATAGGTACGCCAGGCATCCCTGGAGGCTCTATTGTGATGCTGATGATTGTGCTTGATTCGGTCGGCATACCGATTGAAGGCTTGGCACTCATCTTGGGCATCGACAGGCCTTTGGACATGCTGCGTACCGTGGTGAATGTGACGGGCGACATGACGGTGTCGTGCGTGGTTGATGAGGGCAACAAAACAAAAACGGCCGGTCACGAGGCGTGACCAGCCGTTGTTTGTGATTTTGATGCTTTACTCGTCTAGGCCAAGGTCGCATCCCAGCTGTTCGGCTTTCTTTTGCGCTTTGTCGCTGAGGTCTTCGATGATCTTGTTGAATTGTTCTTTTTCTTTTTCGGTCATCTTATCTTCAGCGGTGTATTCGTCGCCACCCAGTTCGATGGCAAGGGCTCCAAGCGCCACGGCAAAAGCCGCTTCTTTCAGTTCTTCGCAATCCTTGGTGTCTTTAATCATCTTCTCAACCTCGTCGAAAGCTTCCTTCATTTCCGTAAATTGCTTGGAGGCTTTCACTGTTTTTGTTTCGGTCTTAGCCTTGTCGTCTTTTCCGTTTTCGTTTTTGCCGCCGCCGCACTGCGTGAAGGCGAACAGCATCATGCCCGCGAGGGCGATAATCAGAGTTTTCTTCATGATGTGATGTTTAGTTGGTTTTTTTAATCGCAACAAAAATAGAAAAAATACGAAAAAGGCAATTGGTTTTTGAATAGAAGTCCACTTTACACTGTAAAGTTTTGTTACACCACTGTAAAATAATGTTACA
Source organism: uncultured Bacteroidia bacterium (assembly GCA_902794155.1). Taxonomy (GTDB): domain Bacteria; phylum Bacteroidota; class Bacteroidia; order Bacteroidales; family F082; genus Limimorpha. The sequence continues at coordinate 1,686 of CADBGN010000076.1, read as the reverse complement.
CTTTGATTTGAGTCTAATTTTTTAAATCTTTGAATATTAAATAGTTGTGTTTTTGGCATGCGATATGTTTTTGTTTGGCACAAAGAAAATATGTGTAAGATGAAAGCTAAACATACCTTTTTCATTTTTGTGATGTTCCTAGGGGCCTTGAATCAGGTCAAGGCCCAGGACACCACTACCATGGACCTCAAAGCCTGCATGCGCTATGCCGTGGAGCATTCCACCAAGATGCGCATTGCTCAAGCCGATAACCGCGATGCACAGATCGACCGCCGCGATGCCATTCTTGCGGCCTTTACGCCCACGATTGAGGGCAGCACATACGCCTATTCCAACTTTGGCCGCAGCATCGACCCTGAGACCAACACCTACATTAGGACGACCTCATTCCACAATGGCTACAGTCTCTCGGCGGGCATCAACCTCTTCAACGGATTTCAGGCGGTCAACAACCTGAAAATCACTAAGACGGCACAACTGATGGGTTTGACCAAAGAGCAACAAACCGAAGACCAAGTCTGTCTCGCCACTATGGAGGCCTACTGCAATGTGTTGTATTACACCGAGATGCAGGAAGCCCTGCAAGCGCAGGTGGCCACAGCGGAAAAGGCTGTGCAACTGGCCACAAGGCAGGAACAACTGGGACAGAAATCCCACGCCGATGTGGTGCAGATGCAGAGCGACCTTGCCGAGCGGCAGTACCAACTGACCACCTGTCGGAACAACCTCAACAATGCCATGATCACCCTAAAGGATGTGATGTTTTGGCCCATTGAAAAACCGTTGAAAATTGATGAATCGTTTTCGCGGTTGCCGCAATGCGACAGCCCTACAGGCCAGGCTGAAAACATCGCCCAAATGGTGGAATTTGCCAAAACCAACATGCCTTCCGTCCTTTTAGCTGAAGGCACGATGAAAAACGCCCGCCTTGCATTGAACACAGCCCGTTGGCAGTTGCTGCCCCGACTCTCGCTCTATGGTGGCTGGTCGTCGAGTTATTTCACCTATCCAGGTATGGAGGGGTATGTGCCCACGCCGTATTTCGAGCAGATGAAGAACAACGGCGGCGAGTATGTGCAACTCTCGTTGAGCATCCCCATCTTCGACCGCCTCTCGAAGCATTCCAACATCGCAAAGCGAAAAAATGCCTACGACCGCGCCCAAGCCGATTATGAGCAAGCCCTCCAAACGGTGGAGGCCGAGGTGCGCCGTGCCATCGCCGACCGCGACGGCAGCGCCGATGCCCTGCGCCAAGCCGACACCCGCGCTGAATTGCAGCAAGAGGCATACGCGCTGAATACCAAACGCTTCGAGCAGGGTTTGATTTCGTCCATCGAATACCAAACTGCATCGAATAATTACCTCAACGCCCTTGCGGAACAATTGAATGCTAGGCTTCAATACTTTATCAAGAATAGCGTTGTAACATATTATGCAGGAGTTCCGTATTTATTACAATGACTATGGCTTATGGCCTATGGCAGCTTCACGAAATAATAGGAATTCATACCTTTGGTTAAAGCTGCCATAGTCATAGGCCATCAGCCATAGTTCAAACAACAATTAAACGATTAAACAATCAACAATTCAACAATGAATAGCATCTCCGACAAATTAATCAAAATCCTATCGTTAGGCATAGGTCTCGCCATCGGCATCGTGCTGATTGCCAAGGTGTGCTTCGAA
>CADBGN010000075.1 GCA_902794155.1 uncultured Bacteroidia bacterium | reverse complement strand
GCGAGACAAAAGGCGGATTCCATCATCGACCCGCTGCTGCGATCGGGCTTGATCTTGTCGGGTGGTCACTGCGCAGCTGGTGGCCTTGGGCATGTTTGGTGGCCACGGCATCTCCACAACGGTGCTCTTCTCGGCCTTGGCCGGCATCGGAGCTTTCGTGATGATGTTCTCGAAGCGTGAGAAGTGGAAACAAACCGGAAGCATCCTGGCGGGTTTCGGCTTGCTGTTTGTCGGTCTCGGCATCATGTCGGGCGCCATGGATGAATTTGCCGCCTTGGATTCGGTGAAACAGTTTTTGGCCACCATCCGGAATCCCTTGCTGATTGTGTTCATCGGTGCTTTGCTGACGGCCATCATCCAGTCGTCATCGGTGCTGACGTCCATCGCCATCACCATGGTGGTGGCGGGACTGCTCTCGCTTGACCAAGGCATATTCCTCACAATGGGTTCCAACATCGGTTCCTGCGTGGTGGCCATTTTGGCAGGTATGACCAGTGGCCGAAACGCCAAACGGACTGCCCTCATTCATTTGTTTTTCAATGTGATGGGTGTGGTGCTGTTTTTGCTTATCGCCTTGCTTCTTCATCTTTTCACCCAAGGGGCTTGGGGCTTCGGGAGGATGTTTGAGGCCATGTTCCCACATGCCCCACAGGTGCAGCTGGCCATGTTCCATACCGTTTTCAATGTCTGCACCACCTTGGTCGCATTGCCGCTGACCAACGACCTGGTTCGCTTGGTGTGCCGCCTCATTCCCGACCATGCCGATGAGCCTCGTGATGAAAAGTTCCATCTGCATTTCCTTGATGACTCGATGTTGGTGACACCCGCTTTGGCTGTCAGGCAGTTGAAGGCCGAAGTCGAAAATATGAGTGCGTTGGCTCACGACAACTTCTGCCGTGCTATCCATATCGTCACCACATTGGATTTCAGCGACTTGGAAAATTTCAAGAAGACCGAAAACGAACTTAACTTTTTAAACAGTGAGTTGACCCGATATGTGGCGGTGCTTTCATCAAAAGCGCTTAGCCAAACGGATAGTAAGTACCTGAGTTGCAGCGTGAAAAGCGTGAGCGACTTGGAACGCATCGGCGACTATGCCGAAAACATCGTGGAATATGCGGAGAGCCTGCAAACCCAAAATGAAACGTTCTCTGCGCCTGCCGTGCTGGAAATCAAGGAGATGGAGCGGAAGATCACGGCACTCTACCATGAAGTCATGAAAGCCTACCACGACCTCGACTTTACGGCACTCGAATATGCCTATCAGATTGAGGAACAGATTGATAGCTTTACGGAGACCATGGAATCGCAACACATCCAGCGGCTTGTGGCCGGACAATGCACCCCGCAAGTTGGGGCGGAATACATCTCATTGGCACAAAACGCCGAGCGTGTGGCCGACCATTTCATCAACGTGGGCAAGAGTATTAGGAGCTTTGCTTAGTTGAAGTCAAAGTCGTTTGGGAAGCCCAATGGAATACAGAAAGAATCCGGTTATGTTGTCTGAAAAATAGGGATTTAATACAGCAGCCCAAACGTCCACAGCGGAATTGTAATTCCATGGCCGTATTCGATATCGTCTTTCACGAGATGACCATTGGGAACATCTTCGATCTGTTTGACGCCCTTTTTCTTCCCTCCGACCTCGAAAGTGTGTTCGCCGATGACAAAATCTGAAGCTTTTGATGAGATGACGTCGCTCACGACCCTCGTCTGGTTATAGAAAAATGTCTCTCGCAGGTTTCCGGTATTGGCACTGTCTGCACCAAGCACATACATGATATTTGTATTATCCAGATATATTTTCTCCACTTTGCCTAAACTCCGTAAGCCGCCTGTCTCATCGCGCAGCTGGCCTATCATTCCAGCCCGTTCCATATAAAGAAAATAATCAGGCACCACGTTGCGACTGACACCTATGGCATTGGCTATGCTTGAATAATCTGGCTTGAAAGGTACACTTTGTGCCACTATGCTCATCAGCCGGCGCAATTTGCGTCCTGTAGAGACCGAAAGCGAGGCATATTGCGGGATGTCCGACTCAAGAGTCTGCGTGATGATTTGGTCGAGCCTTGACCTGAAGGCACCTTCTTTGCTGAAAGGATAATAACCGTCCTGCAAATATTGTCGGAACAGCGGTAGCGGATGCGGCAAAATGGTATCAACCACCTTGTTGGCGATGACCTCTTCCAAAGTATATTTTGGCATTTTTATGTCGTGGAACATCTCCAGATATTCGCGAAACGAGAGTCCTTGTAGTGTGTACATCACGGCACGACGACTCAGGTCGGCCTGACCTTTCAGCAAATCGAGCACCGATGAGCCAGTGAAGACCACATACAATGAAGGATGTCCGTCGTAGATGTTTTTCAACTCGGTTGACCAGTTTTCATATTTGTGAATCTCGTCGATATAAAGATGTGTGCCGCCTTCCTTAATCCATTCAGATGCTACCTCCAAAAGGGTGTGCTGGGCGAAATAACTGTGGTCGGCCGAGACATAAAGAGCCTTTTGGTTGTCTTTTTCAAATAGGATATGTTGCTTCACCAAGGTCGATTTGCCGACTCCGCGCGGACCGACAATTCCGAACATCCTCAGCGACCAATCAATCTCAGCGTACAGGTATCGCACGAAATCAAGGCTCGTAATCGCCAATTGTTCGCGCATAAAGCTGATTAAAACATCATCAATCATGGTAATTGTATTTGTAACGCTGCCGCAAAAATACAAATAATTCTAAATATGCACTAAAAAAAGTGCAATATTTTTAATTTTGTGCACTAAAAAAAGTGCATTATTAAGATTATGGGGCTTGATGGCAGGTATTTGAGGGCTTGAGTCCAATGGCTTTCGAAATGGATTTTGAGTCTGAAATCCTATTATCGGCGATAAAATCGATGATTTGTCGCCGATTTTCCTCATTTCGATTTTGGTTTTATGGTCGGTTTATCGGATTCCTTTGCGTTGAAGTTGTCAGTTCGAAATCTGCCCGAAATACTTTTCCGATGGCTAAAAGTTCATGTGCTTTTTCCATCCTTTTCCTTACCTTATTCATATTTTATCTATCTTTGCCCTCACATAATACCCTTCGTTCTGATAATAAGCCATCCGTCAAAAGAAGAAGCTATGGCAACAAGCATTAAACTTTCAACAATATCGAAAGTCAATCTGCGTTCCTTCAGCATCGATTTCGAGTACGACTTCACCGCCGACCACGACCGCAAAATCATCGCTGATAACGGCTGGTCAATCTACCTTGGCCGTGGCCTCGACATCTTCGAGCTATATCCCAAGTTCACCATGGGCTGCGCCGCCCAAGAAAACCGCCGCTGCCGCGCCTTCTCCGTAACCTACACAAATCAATAAAAAATATAAAAATATGGGAATTATTATAGGAATTATCGCCGTTGCTGCAATCGTAATCATTTTCAGCAGTATTAACAAGAAAATAGACAAAGAAGAGGAACAAGCACTTAAAACACCAGGTGTTGCTCAGTACGTTCGAAGCAACTTCCCTGATATCGTTAATTGCGTCAGCTCCGCACCAGGCTTTGCCAAGGAGTTTGAACGCACGGATTGCATCCGTTTTTACAACGCATCTATTGGTAAAAAAGTGCTTCTTCAGCAATGGAGTGGTAAATTAAGGGTTGCTGTCATTAAGAATGACTCTGTAATCAAAGAATGGAATATCGGCAAAAACGACATGTCTTCACTCTTAATCTCTGAAATAGAACGGACTTTGGGTGTCAGTTCTAAATCCTATTGGGAAAATTACAAGAGTAGGGCTCCGTATAAAGCTCAAGCTATTCTTAAATTAACAAAGATTGATATGGCCAAACAGTCAGACAAGGCTGCTAAGGAAATCGTGGAATCCATCGAACGATGGTCCACAAATACAGGCAAACCTATTTCCGAGTTGAAGAATAGTTTTATTGATTCTGCCATAAGTGAGTTTGGAACGGATAACTTTCATTTAGTATTGGATAAAATGAAAAGTTCAAAAATGTCACAAGAAGCGTTAGATTTCGGTATTGCAAAAGAACATACCATAACCAGATTTATGATTGATGCTCTTGAAGAATACCTCCATCAACATCCTGCAAATAAATCAGCCAATCAAAGTTCGCCAAAAAACCAAAAACGATCATATAAGATATTGGATTTCTATTTGGACTGTTCACATTGCCATGAGCAGGAAAATGAATTGAAGAAATACAAACTAGCCCTTCCTGTTCAGGTTGTTAGCGTTGAGGATGAAGGCGATTTGGTTGCGAAATACCATGTGAACTCATTGCCTAAGCTAATCCTTGTGGATAATAACGGAAATGAAATCAAGAGATGGCTTGGAGTGACTCCGGCTTCAGAAATCAACGATTATCTTTTCAACAATGGATATGCTGTAAGAAAAGACCCAGCACCAGTTAATGATGAGGATGATGAGGATGACCCTGATATTCCCAAACCACTTTCGACCTCCCTCACAGCAGCTGAATTAGCTCGACTACAATCACCTGATTATCAAGATAAGTTGTTATCAATAATGGCTGATGGAGGTACAAAAGAGCAGATGATGGTTAAAATGGAGCTATTACTTGGCAAGAGACAAAAAACGGAGGCCATGCTGGCATTGGAAGCTCCTATTAGAGAATTGTACAGAAGGTTATATGATGAAGCGGGGCAATCAGCAAAATCAGAAAACTCAAATCCGCTATTGGCCAAGCTAGCGGTAACGAATGCCATTATGGATGTCTATGAACACTGTAATAATGATAGTGAGTTTTTAGAAAATAAAGAGAAAATGTTAGAAATTGCAAACCAATATGGAATAAGTGTCAACCTAATTGAAAAGGAAGAAATGGATCGAGCAATGGCAATCTATAGAGACGGAAAGGTTTTATAATTATAATACAAACGATAAATCATTTAATTATACAATAATATGTGGACATTTATTATAATCATTATCGGTCTGATCGTTGGTAAGTTTATATACGACAGCTTATCTCAAAATAAAGAGATGAAAAGTCAGGGCGGACTTAGAACAAAATATGCAAAACTTGTTCAAGCATTGTTGGATTCTGACCCTAGAGCTAGAATTATTCAAGAAACCAACACATTTGTCAATGTTGGAGTTTCTGGTCCTGCAGGTTCTCAATCGTACTTCTTACAACAAACCTTCGGCAAGCTGACTGTTCAAATTGTTGTCAAGAACAATCCTCTTTTAGGTAATATGACAATTGAAAGATCTTTTCCCGAAGACATGGACCAAGATGAAATGATAAATGAGTTAATGGAAGCTCAAAAAAATGAAATGCAGAAAAAATTACAACAATATCAATAATGGGACTTTTTGATAATATAAAAGGCGGCTTTGCATTCAATAAAATGGCAAAAGCATATAAAGAGATTCTTGACTGTTTAAGCATATACGGTTTGAATCACGATGTGAGATATATTTACAAAGCATCGTGGATTTTTAACAATTGTGTCATGGAATCTTTTGAAAAATGGCATTGGAATATGTTTGCAGGTATCATGATACCTGATTATCCACAATATGGACGTATTACGCTCAATGAAGCTAATCTAATAGTAACAGGGAAGATAGGTACTATTTCCAACACTTTAGAACAAGAAGAGCAATCTATTATCAATGCAATTTTAGATGGAGAATCAATGCCTGAGGTTGAGTCTCTTATCTCAGCGTCTCTAAAAGAGAAATTATTACCTTAGTTTCGATAACTCATAAGCATTTTTTTTAGTTGTTACCTCGTGTGTTGTAACACTTAGCATTCAAACGCACTGGTATGACTAATTCAAAAACAATTATCTACACCAGATATGGATCTTCACTAACCCCAAACTCATCATCCTGTATCCCATCCACAGGAAACTCCCTAATGGCTAGTTCCAAGAAATGCCGCCAGCTTTTATCCATATACGCATTAAACCGCGTTTGTATTTGCCCAAGCGGTATCGCTTCGTCCTGATTCAGTTCCATAAACGATGGTGTGTTCGACTGCAAAAACCTGTTCCACTTGATGAGTTTCATCAAAGTATTTGTATTACCCATAAGGATTAGGCACTCGCCATATTCCCGCAATGAAGGGAATAATAACACTGTCGGCTTGCAATCGAGCAACCGAGTGATTTGATGAGTATAATCCCTTCCTTCTACTGGTTCAACATCAACATACCTTACCCAATCCACCTTGACGCTCTCTTTTAGGCGTTGCAAGCACTCCTTAATATGGCCAAAAAGAAGATTATCTGCCTCCTTCTCATTAAGATGGATGCGGTTTTGAGCCAATATCCAAAAATACTCATATCGCGACAATCTCTGTTTGTTGATGGTAAAATCCTTGTCTCTCGCGAGCCGACTACATACTGCTTCATAATTTACCATTCCCAACTCCATCTGATATGCCTTCACATATTCGTATGGGAATCTTTTACAGATAACAGTAGCTGAGCTCCAATCCCTATTTGATTCCCATGCTTTTTCAACATCTGGAATAAGTGCATCATCCCACCACTGCTCCCTTAAAACCCAATAGCACCAATGACTATCATACTTTTCGTTCTTAATCACTGCCCGTATGATATTAATCTTGCATTCGTCGGATTGCTCTCTAAAACGTCTATATATCTCATGCTCCTTTTGCAAGGTTATCACCCCATCTCGTAAATCATGAAGCAATACCTCAATAGGCTGGTAATATTCCTGCTCTTCTTCTGCAACATTTACGTATTCTAGCGTATGACCACTATTAAAGAGTTTGCTTATTAGGACTTTGATTGCCTCTGGATTCTCTTTTTGAACAATTTCCAGATGATCTCTATAACAATTTACATTCAGCCCACTCTCCTTCAAGAACTCATCTGGCACACAATAATTTATAAAATCCAATTCGTCCTCGTTCAAAAAAATTTCACCAGGCTCTGCATTCAAATCTTTTTCTACCTTGAATACTTCGTGATTTTGTTCTTTATCGCTCACCAACGAAAGTTCATCCATTAAAGTGTTGGCAATGTCATTAAAATGTTGAGTGTCGTTTGACATAATCAAAAAGAATTAGTTTGTCTTTCAGCCCTGCAAAGTTAATGGAAAAGATGAGCATTCTGCAAGAGTTGTTGATAACTTTTCTGCATGTTCCCCCTTTGCTTTGTTATTATTTGGGCGCATCCCCCGCCTTCCCTATAGCTTCATCGATAGGAAAGCATCTTTTAGCAGCACCTCGGTAGGCACCCTTTGGCAAGCTAAAGTCCCGAAGGGACGACCCTACCACACCCCGATATGCAATGTCGGGTATTCATATTAGGATAGGCGGATTCCTGTATGCCGCAGCCATAGATGCCCGCCATCACACATGCCAGTGTCGGCATGACATGGCTGCTTGATCCTACTACACCCCGATATGCAATGTCGGGTATTCATATTAGGATAGACTTTCTCCTATGCGTAATCTGCTATCATTCCACAAATAGGATCTTCCCTAAAAATCTTCGGAGCGGACTTTCCAGCCAATACCAACACTTTCTTGCCATTGCGATAGATGTGGAGCTGCCGTGAGCGAACTACAGCGGTCAGTTCCTTATCATTTTGCAGGGCCAGCCAAAGACGATGGTACTCGCCATCCTCATCGAACAGTTTCTTCTGCAAATGGGAACACATATTGGTGGTGTCGAGGATCATCATGTTATAACACTTTGTTTATTATTACTTTATAGAATAGGTTTAAGCCTTTCGTGTCAATCGTTTCATCGAAACTAACACCAGCGGAATGCTGACCATCAATGTCATCACCTCGGCAATAGGCATACTGAGCCAGATGCCCTTCTGACCGATCACGGGAGTGAGCAAAAACATGGGAATCAGCACGAAGACGATGCTTCGGCAGAGGGCGATGATAACCGACTCCAAGGGCCGCTCGATGGCGGTGTGGAAACTGCAAGCCACAATGTTGACGAACGACACTAAATAATGCAGCGTGACATAGGTGGTCGCAACGGTGGTCAATGCTTGCAACTCCAAATCGTCGTTGCTGAAGGCACTTGCGATGCCGTGCTTGAAAACCAACACGAGCAGATACACCCCAATACCGATGCCTCCTCCAAGAAGCAAAGCATTAATCAATAATGACTTAACTCTTCTGTGTTTTTGGGCACCGACGCTATACGACATCAAGGGATACATGGCTTGCGACAGCCCGAAAATCGACATGTTGACAATGAAGTTGAGGTAACAGACGATGGTGAACGCCGCCACGCCCTTGGTGCCAATCTCACGCATCAGCACGAGGTTGAAAATGTAGGTGGTGACCGCCGCCGAAACCGAAGTCAACATCTCCGATGAGCCGTTGAAAAACATCTTCTTGATTTCCTTGCGACCACCCATCATCTTGCCAAAGCGGACAAAGCGAAACAGCACCAAAGCCGCCGTGGTGTTGGCCACGCAGGTGGCTATGGCGGCTCCAGCCACACCCCAGCCGAAACGCAGCACGAAGAAATAGTCCAAGATGATGTTCACCACACAGCAGATGACCCCGCTGACAAACACCCAGTTGGGCTTCCCGTTAAGGCGGGTGAAAGCCTCCGTGAAGTTGGGGATGCAGTAGAAGATGAAGCCACAACCGATGATGCCAAGGTATTGTCGTACAAAAGGATACACCTCATTGTTGCTACCAAGGAAATAGCATAAAGGCTTGAGGAAAAGGCCGACCAAGACGGAAAGTGCCGCGATGGTGACCAACAAGGTGACAAAGGTAAGCGAGGTGTAGCCTTTCGCCCGCGTTTCGTCGCCTTGCCCTTTGGCGATGCCTGTGATGACGATGCCACCTGAAATGATCATGATGGATACGCTCAGCATCGAGCTGATGAGCGGCATGGCGATGTTGACGGCGGCAAGACCCAGCGCACCCACGCCACGGCCTACGAAAAGCCCGTCGATGATGGTCTGCAAGCCAACGATGAGCATCCCTATGATGCTCGGCAAGGCATATTTGGCAAACTCACGGAAACTGACACCGATCAGGGCTTTGGTTCTGGAAGGAAGGCTGTTCATTTCATATCCTGAAGCTTAAACGAGGGCTGCAAGACTATCTCGGCGACTCCTTCTGATAAGCAGCTGCAAAAATAGGGAAAAAGTGGAAATAAGATTGGAATTTTACCACGCTATCTCTTTGATTTCTCCCTGTGCGCTGCGATAGACATAGTGCCTTTCATCCGTATCGAATTTAAGGTTGAGATATGTGCAGTAATCAGTGATGGGGATGCCATTGACACTTACCAAATAATCCCCTGAGCGGATGCCTTTTTGGTAAGCCTCGCCGTCTTTGCGTACTATGGCTTTCATCACACCAAGCGTGTCGCCCGTGTCGGCCAAAACATGTGTTAAGCCCTTCTTGTCCTCGTTTCCGACAACGACCTCGTGCTTGCCGTCATGCGGAAGGAAGTAAAAACACTTTTTCGGTCCGTCGATAATCAACGAGGCATGTTCCAATATGGCCGAACCTGTCTTGACGGAGAGGGAGTTAGTCGATATCCATAAATCCTCAAGCGCGAGGTCGCCCACCTTGACTTCCGAGAAATGGAGCCTTCTATACAGCATCGTATCCAACGACCGGCCGAAAAATCCTACTTCTGTAGATACCGTGGTGTCAATCAGAGCGGTGTGTTCATCGATTTCCTTCAGCATCTTCCGATCGTCCTTTGACCAACGGTTCAGTGTTTGCTCCGGCATGTCGATCCAGCCACCAATCCACCCTAAATCAAAGAGCATTTTGTAACGCCCCCAAGGAAAATCCACCCAGACCAAGGGACAGGTCATGTAATAGGAGTTGTACGGCATGTATTTTAGTTTGGGTTGCCGCTTTTCTTCTTTTTTGAAAAAGCCTTTGCGGTCGGTCACAACCATCAGGCTGTCCTTGGTGTCGAACTTGAACGAAAGACCGCAGGTGACAAGGTCGAAGCCGAAAGCGCCATCAATCCGGTCACAGACATACGCTTTCATGCCATTGTCAGCAATCAAAGGATAGTTTTCAATAGTCGTATTGCCCATTTTTATCGGCGGCATCCTGTAAATAGCTTTTTTCATCTTCACATTTTGTGAATCGGTTAGCGTGAGGGTTTTTGCCGACGGCTTCATCCATTCCTTTTCGTCGCCTATCCAAAAGCCCCAATTCGCACCGGTATCAAACATCAGGTTCTTGGTCTCCCCATTGATTTCCACAGGGATGATGATAGCGCCATTCCAAATCTTGATTTGCACCGTATCAACAAAATCATGTTGTGAAAAGTGGATGTCCCGGAAAGGCTTTTTCTGCGCTTCTGCCGACAACGATGTCAAAACGACGAAGCAAATGAGTAAGATTTGAAATTTATTCATTCTTTGTAACGGGTTAGTTGGTTGATTGGTCATAGAATTCATGTTTCGCACATCCCTACAGGATGCAAAAGGTTGATGTTGATTTGTTTTACCGATAGCAAATCCCTACGGGATTAGTCGGGCACTGTGGCAGGGCATCCCATCGGGATGCGCGTTCGGTAAAAACGAAACCAAGGGGCAATAGCATCCCATCGGGATGCACCACAACTTGCGAGACTTGAATCATAGAACTATTGAAGCAACTCAGCAAGCCTCGCATCTATTTCTTCTAGTTCGCCACGGGCAATGACCTCTCCGCTTTGACAGTCAATCAGCAGTGTAGTCGGATAGCCTCGAAGAGCGTAATCTTGCCTGACTTTGCTGTCCTCTTTACTTCCTCCGGTACCATCGCATACGTTGACCCAAGCAAGCTGGTTTTTGGCGAGGAAAGTCTCCCAATTCTTGTGATTGGCATCCACAGAGAGACCGTAGATTTCCAGTCCTTTTTCGTGGTATTTGCTGTAAATCTCTTTCAATTGAGGCATGGCTTCCACACATCCGCTACACCAAGTGGCCCAGAAATCGACGAGGATATAGCGATTGTTTGGGTCGTTCACCAC
>CADBGN010000074.1:11077-14783 GCA_902794155.1 uncultured Bacteroidia bacterium | reverse complement strand
AAGAATGAAAAACAGAATCAGAAGCGTTTGGCGTCAGTTCAAAGAACTGTTCCAAAAGAAAGATGCCAAGGATATGGCCATATTCCATTGCTCGGATTGCGGAAACGATTTCGAGGCAGAACGGCACTATATGGATTCAAAACTTGGTGATTATGGCCCAACCATGACAGCCATCACTACAATCTATTACCCATCGAAATGCCCGAAATGCGGGAATTGGGCAACCACTCAAAAGACCATTCAAACCTATCGTGTGCCATGTGTCGAGAAGGAAACCATCTGATTTTTATCCGCTTATTAGTTGAATTACGAATTGTAATGAAAATATGAACCATGAAAGAAAAGCTTGGTGGAATAATCAGTTATGCTATAATTTGCGTGATGGCTGTCATCGCGGTTATAGGCGGCCTGTTGGTCGAGCTGTGGAATTGGCTGAAGGATATGTCACCGAAAAAGAAACCCGTCGAAGAGGCAGAGGAGAAGATACCGGAATTTGAATTCCATTGTCATGAGTGCGGCGAGCATTTTATGGTTGCCGGTTTGGTGTTGGATAATGGCTTTGAGAGCAATATTCTCGCATTTTCCAAGAAATGCCCCAATTGTGGAAGTCCTAAGATCGACCCTATGATGTTTGAGGATGACGAGTGCTTTTCGTGGCAAAAACAGTCGTGGATATAGCCTTAATTCATGGTTGTTTTGCGCAAATTGCCTTTTGGGGATTCGGAGTGGTTTGTTTTTTTCCTATCTTTACCGCCACAAAAATAGAACGCCATGAAGAAAATCATTACCAGTTTACTTGCCCTGTTGGGTCTGGCTTCGGCCTGCGGACAACAAGGTTTTGAAGATGCCGATGTCAAAGGCTTTGCCTCACGGATTGCAGACCCTGATGTCGTATTGCTCGATGTGAGAACCGCCGCGGAATATGACGAGGGTCATCTCCAGAATGCCCTCAATATTGATGTCAAGCAAAGCGGTTTCGCTGAAAAAGCAAAATCGATCCTACCGACCGACAAAACGATAGCCGTGTATTGCCGCAGCGGGGTGCGGTCCGTCATCGCCGCCAACCAACTGGCCGCCGAAGGCTACAAGGTCATCAACCTCAAAGGCGGTATCAAGGCTTGGAACGAGGCAGGCATGCCTGTGCAGAAGTCCGACGATACCTACGAAGTCGACAGCTTCACCACCAAGAGCGGCAAGACGGTCAAGTTCCATGCCTTGGTGCATGCCTCCATGCGCATCGAATACGATGGCAAAGAGATACAAATCGACCCCGTGACGAAACTAGGGGAGAAGACCATCGACTATGCCGCGATGCCCAATGCAGACTACCTCTTCATCACCCATGAGCACCATGACCATTTCGACACGACTGCCATCAAAGTGCTGATGGGTGACAATACCGAGCTGGTCACCAACCAACGCTGCGCCGAGATGCTTGGCTATGGCACGGTGATGGCCAATGGTGACATGCTGCAATTGGCACCTGACATCACCCTTGAGGCCGTTCCTGCCTATAACATCACTGAAGGACACCAACAGTTCCATCCCAAGGGAAGGGACAACGGCTTCATCCTTACCCTCGACGGACTGAGAATCTACATTGCAGGCGACACCGAAGACATTCCCGAGATGGCCGAAGTCAAGGACATCGATGTGGCTTTCATGCCCTGCAATCAGCCTTACACCATGACGGTCGAACAACTCGTTAACGCGGCGAGGATGGTCAAACCGAAAGTGCTGTTCCCTTACCATTACGGACAGACGGACGTCAGCGGCATCCCGTCACAACTGGAAAACGATGGAGTAGAGGTGAGGATTAGGCACTACGAATGATTGGTATTTGGCAGTCAGCTATCAGCTATCAGCCGTCAGCATCAGTGCTACCAAGCTGATAGCTGATGGCTGAAAGCTGACAGCTAAGATTTCCTTCCATTTTTAATCGCTGCAACCAAACCATCGCTAATATTGTTCCCGATCTGTCGGCAGACGTCTTGGCTCCAGCGTTGCGCCATCGCAATGCGTGAGGTTTGATCGTCCAAACCTTGCAGCATTGCGTAAATGTAGCCCGCATTGAAATTGTCGCCCGCTCCAACCGTGCTGACGGTCTCAATGGCATGTACGGGATAGGTTTCGCAGCCGTCGGGCGTATAGACGCGAATCGAGCGCGGTCCGTCGGTCAGGATCAAGGTGTGGCAATGGCGGCTCACTCGTTCATAGATGGCATCGCCATCATGTAGGCCAAGCATATAGTCGAAATCCTCCATCGAGCCGCGCACCACATTAGCCAAGCTCATATTCTCCTCGATGTTGGACATCACTTCCGGCAAGTCGACGATGTGGTTTTTGCGGAAGTTCACGTCATAATAGAGCCAAGCACCCGCCTCGTGTGCGGCACGCAACAAGCTACCCACGACAGGCCGTATAGCAGGGTTGATGGCGAAGAACGAGCCGAAGAGCACCACGTCTTCTTTACCTATCTGAGGTAAACTTCCATCTAACCAAACAGACGCATGATCCTTGTAAAACAGGTATTGCGCGTCGTTGTGCTCATCTAGGAAAGCCAGCGTGATATGCGACTTGGCCTTCTCGTGACGGCAGACATATTCCGCCGACACGCCATTGTCGGTCAGGAAGCGGCAAATAATGTCGCCCACATGGTCGCCACCCACTTCGGTCATCATGGCGCAGGGCACGCCAGCTCGTCCGAGCGACACAATGCTGTTGAAGGTCGAGCCGCCGGGAACGGCTTTTTGCGGTTGGTCGTTCTTGAACAGGATGTCCAACACGGTCTCACCGATGCCTATTACGCGTTTTTGGGTCACGTTATTCATACTGTTGTCTCTTTCGTATGCTGCAAAGATACAAAAAGCCGTCTTTAATCGTAGATTGATAGTTATATGTCATTGATTTTTTTTCTTATTTTTGACCACTGAAAAAAAAGTTCTCATGCAGTCGTTTGTCAAACAATCCTCAAACAAAATCTGTTATATGATCCTGCCCGAAGGAATCAAGGGCGAATTGTATGATGGGTTGAAAGGATTGTCGGAAAAACACGGCATATCCATTGTCGTGATAGAAGACGTCAACTGGAACGATGACTTGACACCGTGGCCTGCTGTAGGCGTATTCAAGAAAGCGAAGCCCTTTGGGGGGAAGGCGGCAGCATTCCTCAACAAACTGACCCATGAGATTATCCCTGAAACTGAAAGGGATTTGGGCATAGAGGATGCCGAGAGAACCCTCTTGGGTGTTTCGTTATCGGGTTTGTTTGCGGTATGGACAGCTTTCAATACCGATGCGTTCAGCAACATCATCAGCCTATCAGGTTCGCTGTGGTACGATGGCTTTGTCGAGTGGATGATAGAGCAAACGCCATCGCCTCAATTGAAGAAAATATGCATGCTGTTGGGCGAAAAGGAGAAGAACGCCAAGGAAAAAAGAATGGCGACAGTGGAGGAGCGAAGCCTTGCCGCTGCCGACATCTTGAAAGCAAAAAGCCTAGCCGCTGTTTCGTTTGAACTCGTCGAAGGGACGCATTTCTCGCCTATACTACCGAGGATGGAGCGAGCGATGATGGCTTTGGAAGTATAGAAAATAGGAGATGGGACTTCAATAAAAAAACCGATATAACGCATTGTTATATCGGCTTTTGCGGAGAGAAAGGGATTCGAACCCTTGGAACGCAAAGCGTTCAACGGTTTTCGAG
>CADBGN010000074.1:0-11044 GCA_902794155.1 uncultured Bacteroidia bacterium | reverse complement strand
GAACCCCCGAAGCCTTTCGGCTTAACGGTTTTCAAGACCGCCGCTATCGACCACTCAGCCATATCTCCGCTGCAAAAGTACAACATTTTTCGATAGGTTTCGTTTTTTCGCGAAAAAAAATTCCTATTTGCATCGGAATCATTATCTTTGCAACATGAAATAATCTGTGCACTATGAAAAGATCATTCGTAATTATCATGCTGGCGCTCATGGCCTTGGCTGGCAATGCTCAAGTGAATGCCAAGCGCCTGAAGCCTTATCTTTCTACGACGACTTATTGTGTCCCTGGCATGACTCCGTTCGTTGAAAATGCCATCGCCATCGACAACCGTTCCGCGGTATATAAGGAGTTTGAACCTGGTAGATTCAAGGCTACCGTGGAGATACAGACCATCTTCCGCCAAGAGGAAAAGATCTGCGCTTTCTCCAAGATTGCCTTGGATAGCCCAGTGGTGACCGATACGACAAAACTCGATGGCGCGTTCATCGACCAACAGCGTTTCTCGTTGCCCAACGGCGAGTATAAGATGGAAATCAGCATCAAGGATATGAACGGTGGCGAAGCCTTGCCGGTGGAGGCCATGAACGTGGAGGTCAACTATCCTGATGACTCGCCTGCCATCTCCGACATTCTGCTGTTTGATTCCTATGCGAAAGCCGAGAAGCAGACGGCTTGCACCAAGAGCGGCTTCGACTTCCTGCCTCGCGTCTATCCTTTCTATGGCGCCAACGAGGACAAACTGCATTTCTATGCAGAGATCTACAATAGCGATCAGCTGTATGAAGAAGGCAAGTTCCTTGTCAATTATTACATCGAGACTGCCGAGTCGTCGAACAGAATGCAGAACTATTACTTCAACAAACGCTTCGATGTGAACAAGGTGAACGTGCTGCTCAATACCATCGACATCTCGGAATTGCCTTCGGGCAACTATTACCTTGTTGTTGAGATGCGTGACCGCAGCAACGAGTTGATCTGCTCCAAGAGTTGGTTCTTCCAACGTAGCAATCCCGACGTGGCATTCGATATGGAAGACCTTGCCGGTGTCAACGTGGCCAACACGTTTGTGGGCAACATCACCGAAATCGACACATTGCGCAAGTATATCCGTTACCTTGATCCGCTCTGTACGGAGTTGGAACGAAATTATTGCACCAATCTGGTAAAGACAGAGGACACGAAGACCATGCAGCAGTTCCTCTTCAATTTCTGGAGCAAGCGTTCTCCGATGAATCCCAAACAAGGCTTTGATGATTATCTGGCCGCTGTTAAAAGGGTCAACATGTCATTCGGCACCACGGCGTTTCCTGGCTATCGTAGCGACCGCGGCTATGTGTTCCTGAAATATGGCCAGCCCGACAAGATTATGGAAGTGCCTGATGAACCTGCCGCTCGTCCCTACGAGATTTGGCACTACTATCAGGTGGCCAATCAGCGCGACAAGAAGTTCGTTTTCATGGCTCCCGACCGCTCAACTAATGACTATCAATTGATCCATTCCAACATGGTCGGCGAAATCAACAATCCACGCTGGCCTATGGAAATCTATCAATTTGTTTATGGTCAAGGGTACGATCAAGGTGTCGACCAAACTGAATACGAGAGAGGCTGGGGCTCGCATGCCGTCGAATTGTACAATAACCCGAGATAAGTCATGACCAAACTCGGATTTCATGTCTTGAAGCTTTGGGTGGCTTTTTTGTCCATCCATCCCTATTGGCTTCTCTATCTGAAGTCCGATTGCTATTACTTTTTGCTCTATCACCTGTTACGCTATCGTCGTAAGGTAGTGAGGCAGAATTTGTTGCACTCTTTCCCCAATAAAGACGAGAAGGAAATCAAACGCATCGAAAAGCGTTTCTACCAAAACCTTTGTGATTTGTTTGTGGAGGCGCCCAAAATGCTGCGGATGAAGGCCAATGGCTATCAGAGCCGTATCACCTATACCAATCTTGAGCTTGCACAGCGCCTTTACGAGCAAGGCAAAAACGTGTTCTATGCCATCCCGCATTCGGGCAACTGGGAGTGGTTCGGCAAGATGATCCCTGGTTTCACCCAACATAAGGGCTTGGCAGTGTACAAGAGGGTGGAGAACCCTGTCTTCGAGCGGCTGATGTTGTATATCCGCACTTGCGGCAGCACGTTGGAGATGGTGGAGTCGAACTCGGTGCTGAGGCGCTTGGCCCAACTGCGCGGCACGAAGAATGCCGTACTGATGATGGCCGATCAGACTTCGCATGGTTTAGCCACGGACTATTGGACGGAGTTCCTGCATCAAGATACGTGCTGGTTCACGGGTATCGAGCGCATCGCCAAGAAACTGGACTATGCCATCGTGTTTGTCGACATGAGAAGGCAGGGCAGGGGTTGCTATGAGGTGAGTTTCGAGTTGGTGACCGACAATCCCAAGGAAACGGCTGACGGAGAGATCATGGAACGTTATGTGCGTTGCGTGGAGCGTTTCATCGAGGCCAACCCCGACAACTGGCTGTGGTCGCACCGCCGCTGGAAGCATGAAAGACCCCAAATAGAGAAAGCATGAAGGTGGCCGTCGTCATATTGAACTACAACGGACAGAAGTTCCTCGAACAATTTCTTCCCAATGTCATCGCCAACTGCGACCCGACTTTGGCTGAGATTGTAGTGGCTGATAACGCTTCCACTGACGATTCGGTAGCTTTCATGCGTGAGCATTTCCCTGACATTCGTTTGATTGAGAATGGCAGTAATGGCGGTTTTGCAACGGGATACAACCTTGCCTTGCGGCAGGTGGATGCCCAATATTATGTGCTGCTCAACTCGGATATCGAGGTGGCTCCGCATTGGATAGAACCCGTCATCGAACTCATGGATGCCGACCCGCAGATTGCTGCCTGCCAGCCTAAGATCTTGTCGTACTACCACAAGGACCAGTTTGAATATGCCGGTGCGAGTGGCGGCTTCATCGACAAATACGGTTATCCTTTCTGCCGCGGTCGTGTGTTCCAAAAATTGGAGGTCGACGAACACCAATACGACGAGCCTAAAGAAGTCTTTTGGGCCACAGGCGCTTGCATGTTCGTCCGCGCCGACTTGTACCACCAGATTGGAGGACTTGATGATAGTTTCTTTGCCCACATGGAGGAAATTGACCTGTGTTGGAGGCTGAAGAACGCGGGATTTAAGGTGTACTGCTGCCCGCAGTCGTGGGTCTACCATATCGGTGGTGGTACCTTGCCGAAGAATTCTCCGCGCAAGACCTACTTGAACTTCCGAAACAACCTTTCATTATTGGTGAAGAACTTGCCTGAGCAACGTGTGCATCGTACCATTTTTTATCGCATTTTCCTCGATTGGGTTGCGGCGTTGAAGTTCCTTTTCGAGGGCTGTCCAAAGGATTTTGGAATGGTCTTCAAGGCGCATTGGGATTTCTATAAAAGGTTGAAATCCTTGAGAGCTTATAGAAAAACCATCGAACATAAGGCGGTGAGTTGTATCTATCAGCGCAACATTGTATTCGACAATGTGATTCGTGGCAAGAAGAAATACAGCGATTTAAAAGAAACCGATTTCACCTTGTAGAGACGCAACATCTTGTCTCTCTGCATGTTTTATGGTTTTATTGGAAATATTCTATGGCCTTGGCATAGCCTTCCATTCCCAGTCCCATTATACATTTCACACATGCCTCGCCTGTATAGGAATGCTTGCGATAAGGCTCCCTTTTCGAAATGTCGGAAATGTGCACCTCAATGACGGGAATGCTGATGGCACGGATGCAGTCAGCAATGGCGATGGAGGTGTGGGCGTAGGCTCCAGGGTTCATCACCACGGCATCGTATCGACCGTCGGCTTCTTGAAGTTGGTCGATCAAAACGCCTTCGTGATTGGATTGAAAATAGGTAAGCTCATGTTGTGGGAAACGTTCGTGGAGCTGGGGTAAAAAGGCTTCGAAAGAAACGTTCCCGTAGATTTCAGGTTCGCGTTTGCCCAAGAGATTGAGGTTAGGGCCGTTGAGGATGAGGATTTTCATCATTGAGTGGTTTTATGACGCAAAAGTAATGCTTTTGTTGGAATAATAATAAAAAAAGCAGGAGCGGTTCCCCACACTCCTGCCTTGCTCATAATCGTTATATTACTTTTGTTCTTTCAAAATGTTGGGTAGACGGTAGCTCGTCTGAGCTTCCATGACTCTGAAGATGACTTTAAAATCCTCGGGAATGAGTTCCCAAATCTTCAAAGCGATGCATTCAGGAATCGTTTTGTAGAAGGCTTCGGCAATGCCGCCGGTGATGCAAGCGAGGGTGTCGCTGTCGCCGCCCAAAGAAACCGCTAACCTGATGGCTGACTCGAAGTCGGTACTGTCCAAGAAAGCCACCATGGCTTCAGGCACAGTACCTTGACATGAGGAATCCCAGTCGTACACAGCACGGATCTCATCGCAGGTACGGTTGAGGTTATAGCCATATTTTGTTGAGATATAATCCCTTATCTTTTCTTTGCTTTTTCCGTTTCGAGCCATGAAGATGGCTGCCGCCGTCGACTGTGCCCCCTTGATGCCTTCGAGATGGTTATGGGTGATGGCGGCAGATAGCCCTGCCACACGTTCGGTCTCTTCCAAGCTCTCAAACATCCAGCCGTTGGCGCTGCATCGCATTGCAGCGCCGTTGCCGAACGAGTTGTAGGGTCTGCGTTTACCGTTCTCAAAAGTCTCTGGCTCAAAGAGCCAGCGGTAGAATCCGCCGCCATAGCCACCCATAGGGCAGGGGTATTTCTTGGCGAAATTCAGAAATGAAGTTTCCAAGGTATCCATACCGTGCTGCGGGTCGGTCAAAAGCCAATCGGCCACGGCCATGGTCATGATGCTGTCGTCGGTGTAATTGCTTTGTGGGTCAAACAGTGGAAAATCTGTGGTCTTTATGTTGTGGAATTCATATACCGATCCAACGGTATCTCCTATGATTGCTCCTAACATGGTGTTTTGTTTTTGTTAGTGTTGGTAGAGACGCGATTAATCGCGTCTCTACAGATATGATGATTAAATTATTTCCCTCCAAAAGTCCATCGGCAGATGAATGTTGGGCACATTGATGGCACCAGCGAACAAAGGTGCAATTTCCCTTGGTGTGAAGCCAGCGATGCCGCAACCTATCTTGGTGACGAGGAAGGTCAACTCAGGATGCATGTCGGCAAAACGAATGAACTCTTCCACGTAGGGCATGATGGTGTCAGGGCCGCCTTGCATCGTAGGGATGGCGTAACTTTTGCCTTGCAGTCCAACGCCTTGACCCATAATGGCACCAAATTTCTCCACAGCAATGCGTGCTGCGCCGCCAGCATGTGCCCCGGAAAGGTTGCTGCCAAAGACGAAAATCTCGCTGTCTTTAAGGCTTTTGATGTTTTCAGGCGTGATGCGGTTGCTGAATTCGTCTATCTCATGGTAATTCTTGGAGGAGCGGTGTTCCATGCTACGGTAGGCCTTGCGTTCTTCTCTCGACATAGCCGAAGTGGCGGCGAAGCCCATTGAGAATCGAGAGAACATCGACATCTTGGCCTTGCGTTCCTTTTCCCAAGCCTCGCGCATGCCAGCATCGGTGTCGGCGAATTCCATGTGGTTGTCGATGGAGAGTGAGGCTGAGGTGGCTTGTACGTCTTGGTTGGTGCCGATGTAGGCGAAGTTCCAGCCTTCTTCGTCCTTCATGCGTTCAACGAGGGCTTTGATGGCTTGACCAGTGTATTCTTTTGAGGCGTTCTCCAGTCCATCGGTAATGACGGTGACCACCGCAGTGGCATCTTCCTTGTCCTTGATGGCCTTATACAAGGCGTTGATACTGATGCCCATGGCATCGTAAAGTGGTGTGCAGCAGCAAGGACGATATTCCTTGGAGGTCAGTTCTTTGACTTTGTCAACGGGCACCATGTCGTAAACCATGGTCTTCTCGCAGTCACAAAAGATCATCAGTGAGACGAAATGCTCTTGTGTGTCCTTGAAGCGTTCCTGGGCTGAACGGATGCCGCCTACGGTTTCGTTGAAGCCGGCAATAGCGGCCGTGGCAATGCTACTCATTGAGCCGCTCTTGTCGAGGATAATCAGATTATAGACCTGCGTCTTTTGGGTTGTGCTGTTTGTTTCCATAACTTATTGTTTTATTGTGGTTTTACATTTTCAATTCCTAACTTCTAACTGAATAACTGAATAACTGATAACTGATTAGAATTCTTGACGGAAGCTGTCGCCTTCTTTAAACTCATCGTAGCGTCGTTTGTTGAATCGGAACTTGGTTCCCCAGCGTCGTGTCGATCGGCAGTCGTCATCATGAGAAGAAGAGTAGGAGGAACGAGATGTTGGCGCCGAATTGCCAAATAGTGCGTCGATGCTCATGCTGCGCATTTCGCTGTTTTTACCAAAGAAAGTGGGGGAGTCGTCTTCTACCTCTTCCAAGATACCCGTTTGTAGCATTTTCTTGTGGAAGTTGCGTCGGTCAAACTGCACGCCAAGGATGGCTTCATAAAGCCGCTGTAGTTCCGACATGGTAAACTCCTTGTCCAAGAGGCCGAAGCCCACGGGTTCGAAATGGATATCTTCACGGATCTTCTCCAGGGCTTTGTGTAGAATGTAGTCGTGGTCAAAGGCGAGACGCGGCACATCATTGATGCCAAACCATTTGGCTTGCGCTGCATCGTCGCCACCTTGTACGTCCGTCTTTCTGGCCAAGGCATAAAAAGCTATCGATATCACCCTTTCGCGTGGGTCGCGATTGACGTCGGAGAAGGTTCCCAACTGCTTGAGGTAGTTTAGGTTAAGCCCTGTTTCCTCCGATAATTCACGTATGGCACATTGTTCGGCTGTTTCATCCATACGAAGAAAGCCTCCTGGCAAGGCCCATGCTCCTTTGAAAGGCTCTATGCCTCTTTCGATGAGCAGGATCTTCAAATCATGGCCGTCGAAGCCAAACACCACACAATCGGTGGCCACTGCTGGATGCGGATAGTCATAAGTGTACTTTTGCATTTTCATCTTGTGTAAATTTGACGCAAAAATACAACTAATTCTAATACCTGCAATCAGTAATTGTGTGAAAAATACACTTTATAAGAAACGAAAAACAATAATAATTTGATTTTTAACTATTTAATAAGTGTAATTTTTACACAATTTAAATAATCTAGTCTGCAACGTCCATATTGCTGGATTCAGTCTTGTTATTGACTGCTCCTGGTTTGTCCTGCTGCTCAATGATCTCGGTGATGACTTCGGAATGGAACACCTCGTCGACAAAATCGCGGGCTTTTGAGTGTTTTTTGTGCCATTCTTCCCCGTCTTGTTTGGTTTTTGAAACGATGTTTTTCATTCTTTGGTTGAAACTCAGCATGCTTCGGTATAAGCGGTAGATGCCTCGTTCTCTGTCGATCAAGGGGATGAGTATGGAATTGATGACAATGCTGAAGAGGATGACGGAGAAGACAATGTTTCTTGCGAACATGGCTGTCTCAAAGTCGGGAATGTAGATGAGGGCTTGTGTGGCCAACACGGCGGCGGTCAGTCCTTTTGGGTTGAGGGCCGACATGAATGCCAGCTCCTTGTCGGGAATACCTTCGTTCTTTGAGACGGCGAAACGCACTGCAGGAATGCGGATGATGAATAATAATATGCTGATTCCCAATCCAATGACTATTGGCTGCCATTGTTTGAGTTGGATGGAAATGCCTACATAGATGAAGAAGAAGGTCTTGAGGAGAAGAACAAGTTCCGAGAACAACGAACGTTCGGTCTCGTTCAGGTTGACGGGCACTTTCTTGATGAATTTCTTTAGCCAGGCATTGTAGATGGCGTCGATGTTGGCCATTCCGATACCGAAAGCCAAGGCTGCGATGGCGCCACTGAAGCCCATCCATTCGTTAATGCCGTATATGATGAATACGAAGGCGGGCGTTGTCAGAATGGAGTATTTGATGTTGCGGATGCGGTCGAGGATCAAAGCCCAAAAAATGGCACCGAGGAGACCCATCACAGTGGCAAGAATAAACGAGGAGAAGATGTTGCCGAGAATAGCGCCAAACTCCAAGTGCTTGCTCTTGATGGCTTGCATCAGGGCCAAAGCGAGCACAATGCTGAACACGTTGCCGATGGCAGCCTCCAGGATGAGCATAATGGCTGGTTTTTCAGACATGTGCATTTGTCTGACGATGGGGATGACCACCGCTGAGGCGGTACCTCCCAACATGCAACCTAAAATCATGCTGATGATAGGACCCAAGTCTAAAACAAACCAACCTACCAGCCAAACAGCGACAGCGGAGAGTACGAAATTCAACGCTGTAAGTTTCAAAGCGCCCATAAATGAGTCTTTCAATGCGCTGAATCTCAGCTGTGTGCCACTTTCAAACAAGATGGTGACCAAGGTGATGCCGGAAAACAGACTACCTGCATTGCCTAAGCTTTCAGGAGAGATCCAATGGAAAACAGGACCGATGAGCAGACCGATGATGATGAGGAACAGTACGTCAGGGATGCGCTTACGGCTGAAGATCTCGCTGAATAGGTGTGCTGTGAAGATCAACAGACCGATAATGGCGATGGTCAGGCCGATTTCTCGCGATGAACTACTGGTCGATACTTGCTCCAAGACGTTCTCCACGGCATTATGCTGCTTGAGCGTGTCGGTCAACGGAGCGATGGTGTCAGTGATTCTCGACAGCGTGTTGGTGGTGGGTATGAGTCCAGATTGAAGCATAGTGACAGTTTAGTTGAAGAGTCTCCAGTTGATTCCAATGAATATCTTGCTGCTGCGCATGGGGTAGTGTGGGGCAATGAATGCGTCGTAGTTACCTGTGAGAAGGAACATATTGTTGTATGTCAGGAAGATATGGGCTTTCTTGACTTTGAGTGTAACGGACAAGTCGATGAAAGGGAAATTTCCGATTTGAATTTCGTTTTGCTGATAGAAGGTACGGGTGGCAGGCATGTAGGCATCGGCATAGTATTTGGTGAAGTAGCGTACCGTGATGCTGGGATGCAGCGTTGCCGCCTTATGGAAGATGGGCTGCGAATAGCCGAATTTCAGTTGGCCCAATAGCAAGGGAAGGTGCATGACCTCTTCGTTGCTTGACTTTTGTAAGCAGGCAAAGCCTTCCAAATCGAAGCGCCCCAAGCGTTGGGAGAAGCTAAGATAGGCTTCGCGGATGCTGAACATGTCTTCGAATTGGGTTGGCCGGGCATCGGTGCCGAAATAGATCATATTGGAGATGGTGGTCTGCTTGAGGCCAATGCAATAGCTCTTGTAGCTGTATTTCAAGTCGAACGTCAGGTATGTAGCGGCTTTGAAGTCGTTTTTCCAACGGAAATGATTCGAGTAATAGCTTTCTTCAAACCAATTGGCAGACTGTCGTTTGAGCTCAGCGTCCAAAGAGGCCACACCATAGTTTTTGTTGGCTGTGCCGATGAATTGTTTCCATTGTCCTTTGAGGTCGAAGTCGCCGATTTGGTAGCCCAAAGTGATCAGTTCGCCTTGTCCCGTGATACGTGTCGACTTGAACAGGTTGACGATGATGCCACCGTTGACACTCAGTTGGTTGTAGTTGCGGGCAAAAATGGTTTCTTCTTCCAAATAGTCGAAATGATTCACCTTATATAAGCCATGTGTAATGCCTGCATAAAGATAGAATGGGATGTCGTCGTTGTGCTTCTGATACCCTAGACTGCTCCATTTTAGCGTATTCTTGAAAGCTCTGACTATCGTGGTGTCAGTCGTCTTTCTAGAGTTGAACAAGGTGTCGTAGGACTGATAGAAAGCCGCAGAAGGGGATGTCTCGTTGTAGTATAGCTTGTTGCTCTGATAGTTGAAGCTGTGGCATATCCTTCCAAGCGTAAATTTCCTTTCTTTGGCTTCTTGATGGGCAGGGCTCACAATACTATCCGAAACCACGGTATCTATCGAGATGCTGTCGATTGGGGTAGGGATAGGTGCGATGGAGTCAGTTGCAATAGTTATCTTTTCCTTCTTTGATTGGGGTTTCTTTTTGGAAAGAAGGTTGAAATATTGTTCTAATCCTACTCCGCTAGAAACCACGAAATTGGTGGCATTGCTGAGGTTGACAGGAATGACGGAGTTGTCGGTCTCGGTATGCGAGGTGTAGCTTTCATCGTTGACGATGCCGCCGTTTTCTTGCATCTCAAGTTTGTTGCGGTACCAATAGGCGCCCACGCCATAGCGTTCGCTTTTAGTGATGTATTTGGCATTGACCCAGAAAGCGTTATTGATGGTCTTGTTGTTGTTAAAGGTTGCTGGAGCGTAGTCGGTATTGAAGGCGAAGGAAATCAATAGGCGAGGGGTGACTTGTCTGCCAAACCTTACATGGAAATGCTGTTCCAGGTCGCCGACAGTCATCAGATAGCGGATTTCGGAGTAGGGTAGGACAGAAAGATAAGAAAGCATGTTGCTCTCATTTTGCATGAGCGCAGCGAAAGCGGGGAGGGTCATATCGAATCCAGCTTGATTCAGATAGTTGAATCTCATCGACTTATGTGCCATTCCCGTGTTGCTCAGCGTGCTATAGATGGTGTTGCCTTGTTGTAGATAGTCGTTTTGTGCTGCGTGGAAAGTCGTGGTATCGACGACTTTGGAGGCTTTCAGAAAGATGCTGTCGAAAGGATAGGCGTTGAAAGAGACGAAGGTGGAATCGATGGGAAGGGAAGGGGTGGGGGAAGGTCTTTTTGGTGCAATACTATCTTGCGTAGGATTTTGGGAAAATCCTAATAGGTTGGTAATTAACAAAATAAGTACAAATACCAATCTTTTGGCCATACTTCCGAATTTGGCTGTAAAAGTAGTAAAAATTTGGGAATGAAGCGATTTAAAAAGTGCAAAGGTTGGGAAAGGGTAGGGAAGAGTCTCTATTGTGCGGCAACGCCCCGTGTCGAAGACACGACATCCCATTTACCCCACACGGCTACGTGCGGGGCCCGTAAACAGTAAAGCCCGCACCCGGATGGGTGCAGGCTTTCCGTTGTGGGTGGGCGGCGAACTACTTTCCCACGGTCTCCCGCAGTATCATCGTCGCGGC
>CADBGN010000073.1 GCA_902794155.1 uncultured Bacteroidia bacterium | reverse complement strand
AGTTCCTTCTGGAGTTCGATTCTCTCCGGACTGCCTGGCTTGTAGCTTTTTACAGGCTCGTTGTCCGGCTTCGCAAATGTGATCAGTGCGTTGTTCATTGTTGTTATTTAAAGATTTAAGAATTTAAAATTCAAAATTTGAAATGCGGGTGCAAATATAGTAAATTTCGTTGCGAAAAAAACTGTTACGGAAAATTTCGCAATGATTATCCTAATCGTTTAATGGCCTGCAACCGATGCGTATGTTCGTTCTTGTCCTTGTTGAAGATGCCCGTTTGGTCCAAATAGTCGATGCGGACTTCTCCCGATGCGTGGATGATTTGTTCGTTGTCCATGACAATGCCTACATGGGTGATACGGCCGTCCTCGTCCCCGAAGAAAGCCAAATCGCCAGGCTGCGTCTCTTGCAGGAAATACACCAACTCGCCACAGGCAATCTGTTGGTTGGCGTCGCGGGGGAGGAGGAGCCCACACAAGCGTGCACAGACCTGTGTCAGGCCGGAGCAGTCGATGCCCATGGCGCAGCGACCACCCCAAAGGTATGGCGCACCGAGCAGCAATTTGGCGTATTCTACCATCATCTTGGGATGGAACTCTGTGGGTGTCTCAATGGCATCGGGATGCGTCTCATAAAGCGGCGTACCCAAACTCAAGATTTTGCCTTGGTATTCCGCAATAGGCTTATTAATAAGGTAGATGGGCTTAGTTTTCAACGCATTGTATTCTTCCTCGCTGATTTCACAAAACTGTTTGGCTTGAATCCAACCTTGGTAATAAGCGGAATCCTCTGCGGCAGTTTCTGGGTCAAGTTGGAGCGTTGATTGGCCGTTTTCAAATCGAATCAACACCCATTCGTGGGTTTTGTCTAAAACCATATAGGTTTCATTATAAAGCAGTTGGCTTACCATCTCCGAGCCATGTCGGCTTTCTTTTCTAACGGGAATGGTGGATAATTTGCAAATACCGTATGTCATGTTTTTTCTGTTCGTTTTCTGACCGCTAAATTAGCGAACTATTCGGTGCAAAACGCCTTTTTTCGCTGTTTTTTTTCACATGATTGGAGTTTTTCTTAATTTAGCACTCGGTTTAATCGGTTAAGTTGATCATTAAACGTTTGATTATGAGCAAAATAAAAGATTTCTTTAATAAAATAAGACACAATTACTATGGCATAGGCAAGGTGCTCGTCTTCTTGGTGGCCATTGCACTGGTCTGCTGGCTTATGCCTCGTACGGGCAAGTTCAAGTACGAGTACCAGCTTTCCAAACCTTGGCAACACGAGACCCTCTATGCGCCTTTCGATTTCCCGATTTACAAGGATTACGAGACCCTGGGCGCTGAAACCGAGGCTGCCCGCGTCAAGGTGAAGCCTATCTTCGTATTCAACGATGATGAGATGGTGGCTTCGCGTAATCTTTTGTTTGTCAATTTCGACGCAAAATGGGACGCGGCTTCGCATTTCGACCGCGATCTCAACCTTGATTGTCTCTTCACCGTGTTCGATTCCATCGAAGAGCATGGTATTGTGGCGTACGACAACGCCACCAGCAATCTTGAACCCACATCAGAGGTGAGTGTTATTCGCAACAAGGTGATGCGCACGGCCCGATATGGCGATTTGTATAGCATGAATGCTGCCACCGAGGCGGTCACGGCGATGTTGGAGCAGAAGGGTGGCCAATACGACAAGAAGCTCCTCTCCGAGTTGATCAACGGCGCCTTGCGTCAGAACGTGTTCTACAACGCTGACCTCACCCAAAAAGAAGTTGACAAGGCGGTGTCCGCAGTACCGCTCACCTACGGAATGGTGCAGCAGGACGAACTCATCATCTCTGAAGGCACACTCATCGATGCACACACCTACAATGTGTTGAATTCCTTGCAGCGCGAATATGCTTCCCGTTCCATGTCGAGCTCCGATTCGTGGCGTGTGCTGCTGAGTCAGATTTTCCTCGTGGCTTTGGTCTTCGCATTGATGGGATTGTATGGCAACAAGCTGCATAATAAAGTGTTTTCGCAGCTGAAAAACATTGTTTTGTTGTTGACGCTCATGCTGTTGGTCGTCCTGCCTTCATATATTTTGGTCAGGTTCGCCCCAGGACTGATCTACATGATGCCTGTCTGCCTTTTAGCCATCATGGTGGGCTCGTTCTTCAACCTGCGACTGGCTTTTTCCACGCAAGTCTTTGCTGTGATGCTGATTTCGCTTGTGGTACCCAATCCCTTCCAGTTCATCTTTATGCAGCTTGTGGCCACTGTGTTGACGGTGTTCAGCATGTCGAATACGAGGGCGCACCACCGTTTCATCCAAGCAGCCTTGTTCGCCTTTGTGGGTTATCTGTTGGTCTATCTTGCCTTCACTTTCCTGTCCACTTCCGAAGTCGACTGGATGGTGGTGCTGCTTTTGGTGCTCAATGCGCTGTTTGCGCTGTTGGCACAGCCGCTCATCCTCATGTTCGAACGTATCTTTGGCGTGATAACCTCGCTTTCGCTGATGGAGTTGAGCAACACCAACACACCTTTGTTGCGCGAGTTGGCGACTACTGCACCGGGTACTTTCCAACACTCCATCCAGGTGGCCAACCTATGCGAGGAGGTGCTGTTCGAGATTGGTGGTGATACGCTTTTGGCTCGTACGGGTGCTTTGTACCACGACATCGGCAAGGTGAAAAATCCAATGTATTTCACTGAGAACCAACACGGTGCCTACAGTCCTCACAACGACCTCTCTAACTACGAAAGTGCCGAAATCATCATCTCGCACGTGACCGACGGCATCGAGATGGCGCACAAGGCGCATGTCCCTGAGAGCATCATCGATTTCATCCGCACCCACCACGGCACGCGCCGCACCGACTATTTCTACATCAACGAGCAGAAGGCGCATCCCGACGAGGAAATCGACCCGACACCGTTCACTTACCATGGACCGGCACCGTTCTCACGCGAGACTGCCGTCTTGATGATGGCCGACAGCATCGAGGCCGCCTCACACAGCCTCAAAGACCCCGACGAGAAGAAAATCAGCGACTTGGTTGACAACATCATCAACAAGCAGATGGAGGCGGGGCAGTTCCTCAACACCGACCTCACCCTGCACGACATAGAGACCTGCCGCAAGGTCTTGAAGAAGAAGTTGATGAGCATCTATCATGTAAGGATTGCCTATCCCGAGAAGTAATTTTTTTTGTTTTTCATTGTATTTCAAAAGAACATTGTACATTTGCAGCGTACTAATAAACTAATACACCTAAATAATGAAAAAGAAACACAAAGTATTACTCATCATTTTGGCTGTTTTTGTGGTGTTGACGGTTGCTGCTTTTTACTTTCTCCCAATAGGATTGATTGTTCATACGCTTTGGGTTTTTACAGAGGAAGATGACCATCCTGTTGAGGTCCGATTGGATGATGACACCATCCATTTTGCGCTCAATGGTCAGCACATGGTTTTTGAAGCCGAGGTGGATGGGCAATCGGATTCTTTGATCTATGATACTGGTGTCAACGTTGCATTTGTGATGATGTACACACCCAGCACACAACCAGAAGGAATGAAGTTTTATCTTAATCGGACGACAGGAGCCGACAAGAAATCAAGGATAAAAATGACGACGTTTCCAGTTAAATGGGGGACGCGTAGGGTGAGCAACATAGGTGTTGGCTTCGCTATGTTGAATCCGGAGCCTTCCCCTTGTGAAAAGTTCACCATATCAAAGTACCATCTTTTAGGTTTTCAGGGTTTCCAACTAAGTCGAAATATGATTGATTTTACCGCTTCTAAAATGTATACCATCCCCGATTCGGTTTTAATCGACACTGCGGTATTTGTCCCCATCAAGTGCAGATTAAACAGAGGTGTCTTGTTTGTCTATCCAAAAGTGAACGGAGTGGAATACGAATGCATTTTTGATACGGGGAACGGCAATTGTGGATTTTTGTTGAAGGATGAACAACGGATTGAAAACCCCAAAGAAAACGATTGGGTTTATGAAGGTTCTTATGGAAATACCATTGGGGGGCTAACGGAAAGACAGCGTTTCGTTCGTGTTCCCAAGGAAACATTCAACCTTGTAGGTCCTGACAAGGAGGTTGACGTCAGTTATGTGAAGGATTTGCCTTTTCACAACATGGGTCTCAAGGCTATCTCGCAGTATGACTGGATTTTTGACTGGGATAGAGGCGGTGACGTAAAAGTGTATGCTAGACCTCATGAGGCCGAAGAGAAGGCGCCCGTCGACATGTTTCGATACAAACTCAACACTGCCGATGGAACATTGAAGATTTTGACCCGCCTCATCGACGGCAACGAGAAGTTCAAGGTCGGCGACCAAATCATTTCAGTAAATGGCGAGAGAATCACCGAGGAGAACATCTGTCATTACTACGACCTGTTAACGGAAAACAAGGACTGGTCGGGGCTTGAGATTCTGGTGAAATAACTAACTGCCTCCGGTCCCTCGTTGAATATCAAATCCAACACGCTCAAATCAGGCGCGAAGGGAAACTTGGTGCTGAAAACCTGATAGTATTCAGGGAATGCGCCGTTTTCAAAAGCCTTTTTAGGACTAAACGCCTCGCGAAGGTCGTTCTCCGCCTCGCGCACATAATCCGTGGTGTGAACGATTTCCTTTTTGACTTTCAGCATCTTCAGAACCGCCTGCAAGGCCGCATCGTTCAAGTCGATGAGACGCTCGAAATGGATTTCAAAAATGGGGCGCAGATAATCGTAATAATGGTCGAAATAAGGCGCCGCCTTATAGGCCGACTCCAAACAGCGGCTGTGGATGTGCTGCCACGGCTCGATAGGGCTGATGGCCATATCCTTGGTCATGGTGTGGTTGCCGTTGACTTTCACTACGGGTACACTCATACTTTCCACTCCATTGGCTGTCATCACACGGCAGCGGTTGCGGTAGGTCTGCTTGTGGTAGGTCTCCCACATCTCAATGACGGGCGCGTCTTCTTTCAGAAAACGCGCCATATAGCTGATGCTCGGGAAATATGCTGTGGTGAAAAGGGTCATTGCTTTTCTTTTGGATGGTCAAGCAGTTGGTTTTCGATAATGTATCTCAAATCAGATTCACTCGGAAGCCCGTCATATCGCTTTATGGATTGGCCAGAGGTGGGAATAAAGTAAAGCACTGGTAGACCTTTGACTCGAAAAGCCTTAGCGAGTGCTGGCTCTTTGTCCACATTGACTTTGTAGATTGTTAGGTCGCCCTCATATTCTTCTGCCAGTTTCTCCATTATTGGCAGAAGATTCATACAAGGGCCGCACCAAC
The DNA here is from genome assembly GCA_902794155.1 of uncultured Bacteroidia bacterium. Lineage (GTDB taxonomy): Bacteria > Bacteroidota > Bacteroidia > Bacteroidales > F082 > Limimorpha. Next base: position 6,006 of record CADBGN010000073.1, on the reverse strand, counting down.
TGGCGTAAAAATCAACGATGACAGCCGTGTTTCCCTTGAAAGCAAAACTGTCGTGGTGGGTCTCAAAATCCCAGATTTTATCAATGAATTCTTGGTAAGTGATGTGCTGGGCCATTTTGTTTCTTTCCAATGAACATGAAGCGGCGCATGCCATCAAAAGCAGAAAGGAGAAAACAAAAAACCTCTTCATGACTTTCCTTCAAATTCAAAACTCAAACTTGAATTTTGAATTTTAAATCTTGAATTTTGAATTCCAAATCTCTATTTTACCAGCTGCTCCACAACGACTTTCCTATAGCCTTCTTCGGGCATCGCCCCGACTTGCATCATTGGCTGGCCTTCCATGGGGATGAAGAGCACCATGGGGATGCTTTTCACATTGAAGGCGGCAGACAACTCTCGCTCTTGGTCTGTGTTGACCTTGTAAACCAACAGCTTACCGTCATATTCCTCGGCCAGCTTCTCCATGATGGGCGCCACGCGGCGGCAGGGGCCGCACCAGTCGGCATAAAAGTCAATGATGGCTGGTAGTTTGCCTTTATAGACGAAGGTGTTGGGACTACTTTCAAAGTTCCACACTTTGCTCAGAAACTCTTTATAAGTCAGATGTTTTACTTTCGATTCCACTTTCGTTTCCTGCGCGTTGGCACAGAGGCCGAAAGCAATAATAGCCATGGCGATAAGGATGGTTTTTCTCATTGTTGTTCAATTTTTCGGGGACAAAAATAGCAAAAATCGTGCAAATGGCTCATTTTTCATTACCTTTGCAGAAAAATTTGTAGAAATCATGTTAATAGTCAATATCAAAGAGCTTGTCGGCATCGAGGAACAGGGCCGACTTCTGAAACGCGGCAAGGAAATGGCCGAAACAGGAAGGATCAAGAACGCTTTCCTGTATATCAAAGGAAAGAAAATCGAGGACTATGGTCCGATGGATTCGGAGGCCTGCCGGAAATATCTTTCTGAGAACCATCGCATTCACGATGTGAAAGGCAGTGTGGTGATGCCTGCTTTCTGCGACTCGCACACGCATCTGGTCTACGCCAACTCACGCGAACTGGAGTTTGTTGACAAGATTCGCGGCCTCAGCTACGAGGAGATCGCCAAGAGGGGAGGAGGCATCCTCAACTCGGCCAAGGCAACGGCAGCGGCATCAGAGGACGAACTCTACGACATGGCCCAGCAACGCCTCGATGAGGTGATGCGCATGGGCACGGGCGCCATCGAGATCAAGAGCGGCTATGGCCTGACAACCGAGAGTGAACTGAAACTTCTTCGAGTCATCCGCCGATTGAAAGAAAACTCGCCTTTGACCATCAAGTCGAACTTCCTCGGCGCACACGGCATCCCGATGGAGTATCGTGGCCATCAGGAGGACTATGTCGACTTGGTCATCAACGAGATGATTCCGCTCGTGGCTGCTGAGGACCTTGCCGACTTCATCGACGTGTTCTGCGATCAAGGTTTCTTCACTGTTGAGGACACCGAGCGCATCCTTATGGCGGGCATCAAATATGGCATGAGACCGAAGATTCACGCCAACGAAATGGCCATATCGGGTGGCGTGCAGGTGGGTGTGAAATATGGCGCCATCTCCGTCGACCACCTCGAGCAGATGGGCGACGCCGAGATTGAGGCCCTTAAAGACACAGAGACTATGCCGACCGTGCTGCCAGGTTGCGCTTTCTTTCTCAACCTGCCGCTCTCGCCGGCGCGCAAGATGATTGATGCGGGCCTACCTGTGGCCATGGCCTCCGACTTCAACCCAGGCACTTCGCCTTCTGGCAACATGCAGCTCATCCTTTCGATGGCTTGCATCCGCTACCGCCTGACCCCAGAAGAGGCACTCAACGCCACCACGCTCAACACAGCTTACGCCATGGGCGTGAGCGACGAGGTGGGCAGCATTACTAAGGGCAAACTCGCCAACCTCATCATCACTCAACCGATGACGCAGCTCGAGTTCATGCCTTATTACTATGGCGCCAACAAGGTGGCAAAGATGATCTTGAATGGTAAAATCGTATGATGAGATCCTTAAGATTAAATCTTATAATTCTCTTTCTCTTACTTCTTGTTGTTTCCTGCAAGAAAGACCATTTTGATGTGAGCAATGTGCATGGGGTGAACACCGATGGCGAAGTGCTGTTGCCCATAGCCTCGGCCTCGTTTTCTGTGACAGAATTGATGCGACAATTCAATATTGACAGCGAGATTGTCTTTGCGGAAGACGGGAACCTTTCGTATGGGATCCATTTTGAGGACTATGGTGTTGTAAGTGGAGAAAAATTGTTGAGGTTCAAAGATTTGGAATATAATGAGCGTTTTTCTTTTGAGAATCCAGATCCGATTATTCTGCCTCATGCTATTGACACGATGTTCCATTTTGACCAGACACTCGTATTTGAGTCGGATCATATTCATGTGATGGAAGCCGAAATGAAAACTGGTCATTTTGATTTCGATATCAACACTAACATTGGTTTGCTGCAACGTCTTGTGCTTCGTTCTCCCGATATCAAAGATGAAGCAGGTCGTGACTTGGTGCTTGATTTTGATTTGAACACAACAGACATCCAGTTCGACCTTGACGGATTGAATTATGAAACGGATTCAGCGAATAGTCTTAGATTAGGCTATGACTTGTACGTCAGATTACAGAGCTTGCCAGCTCAAGAACTGTTTTTTGAGGTGGATGTTAACGGTAGTGGCTTAGCCATAAAAGAGATGAGCGGCTATGTTGACACTTACGAGTCGAGGAACGTTCTTGACACGACCCTTAGCTTATTCCCGGGTAATGCATCGGGATCGTTGCAAGTACAGGGCGCGCGTATGAGATTATATGAGCAGAATACATTTGATTTGGGAGCTCGGTTGGATTTGGACACTGCGTGGATTATCGCTGATGAACATGTTCCATACTCCATTTTTGGGCCACAACCAGTTTCAGTCGGCATACCTCCTTTGCCCAATTTTGGACAAGTTTTTGAGAGGACTTTAAACGGTAAGATTTCGGCTAATGAGACGGGCCTTTATGCCGTTTCCAACTTCATCGTGAATCCGTCAGGCATATCGGATTGGGTTTTTATATCCGATACCTGCGCCATCGATGTCATGATTGACGCGGAGGTTCCATTTGCATTTGTCCTCGATGATGTGCGGTTTGTTGACACCACTGATCTCAATCTAAACATTGAAGCGCCAGACCAAATTGAAAAACTGACTTTGGAATTGGCCTTTACCTCGACAGTCCCTTTGGATTTTAACGCGCAGTTCTTTACGTATGATTTTGAAACAGGGCAGATTACGGATACTTTGGTCGCAAAAGACAAGTTGATTTACGGTTCGTATGACGGGAAGCCAGTAAAGACCGAATTAACATTGGAAGTCACGGGAGAAAAAGTGGATCATCTTAATCGTTCCAATGGGTTGATTTCGGTTTATGAAATAGATACGGATGCCCACGATGTGTGTATAAAAGGCGATCAACGATTGGATTTGTTTGTCAAAGCCAGAGTGAAATATAGTGGTATTTTTGATTTTTAATAGGGTGAAAAAGAATAATACATATAGATTTCTGACCGCTTTAGCTTTGACCTTTGTTTTGGCTTCTGTTTATGCCCAACAAGTGTCGCCAGTCGATTTCATGAGGCTCAACCCGTATCAAATGGATGCCAACCCAGCCACCGATTTGCCTTACCAAAGCGTGATGTCGCTCGTCATTGGCAATAACAGCCTTGATGTTCAGAACACCACATTTCGCTACGATAACCTCTTCGATTTTGATGCACAAGGACGCCCCGCCACTATCAATTTGAAGCAATTGTCCAATAGCCTGAGGATGAACAACTATTTGGGCCTTAATGCCAAATTGGACTTGTTCACCATGTACAAACGTTTTGCCAAATCAATGTGGTCTTTTAATTGGGGCGTGAAGGTGCAAGGTGATGCGAAATACAGCGACGGACTTTTCAAGTTGATAGGCTACGGCAATAGCGCTTTTGTGGGCGAGGACAATCCTGTCAAGGTCAACTTGGATCTCAACATGATGGCCTATCAGGAATGGGCGATAGGTTGTCAGATGAATGTCACGGAACAGTTGTCGGTGGGTGGCAGGGCTAAGTTGCTTTTTGGCGTGATGGATGTGAAGACTGATGTTTTCAACGCAGAGCTTTATACCGATCCTGATACTTACGCGCTCCGGTTGAAGGAACATGCCTTTGTGAAGGTTGCTATGCCCAACGCGGTTTACGTTGATGAAACAGGAAAGCTGATGGGGAATGGTCCCTTCAGTCTGGGCGAGCTGTTCCGCAACCCGGGCTTTGGCATCGATTTGGCTGCCGAATACCGTTTTGATGAGGAGTTTAGCGCAGTGGTTGCCATTCACGACTTGGGCTTCATCCATTGGGGAAAGAACAACATCACGATGACAAGCCAGTTGAACGACGTCGGACAATTCTATGACAACGGAAGCTTCATTTTCAGCGGTCTGGATTGGGAACAGATACAGCAGATTTCCTCTGATGAATCGTATCGCGAACAGTTTTTGGACACTTTGAGGCAGTATTTCCTATTGGAGTTTTCCCCTTTGCAGAGATACAATACTGCGCTCAATACCAATCTCTTGTTGCGCGGTAATTACGACCTTGATGACCAAAACCGTTTCAGTGCACAAGTGCAGGGCTGTTTCTTGGGTAGTGGTTTTCGTCCCGCTCTCACTTTGGCATATTGCGGCTCCTTCTACGATAACCTCAACGTTTGTGCCACCTACACGATGATGCCTCATAGTTACGACAACATAGGCTTCGGTATCTCAGCCATGATTGAGGCATGCAATATCTATCTTACCACCAATAACTTGATAGGACTCTTCAAGCCCTTGAATGCAAGTACTTTCAATGCTAGTGTCGGTGTCGTTTTTAACCTGTTCCAGCCTGGACGACGCTACGTCGACGAGTCGGGAATACCAAAGTATTTGGAATGACTAAAGCAAAAATATTCGGAATAGGCCGTCATCGCTTGACCGTCGACGGCGAGGGTGTCACCACCTTGGTGGCGTTCAATGGATGCCCTTTGCGCTGCAAGTATTGCCTCAACAAGACCTCGTGGGACATGGAAAGCGGTAGGGACTACACCCCAGAGTCGCTGTTCGAGGAGGTGAAGATTGACCAGTTGTATTTTTTGGCCACGCATGGCGGCGTCACCTTTGGTGGGGGAGAGCCCCTGTTGCAGAAGGACTTCATCAAGGAGTTTCGTGCACTTTGCGGACCGCAGTGGCAGATTGTGGCCGAGACCAGCCTCCACGTGCCCTTTGAGACTGTTCAGGAGATGAATGAAATCTTGGATGGCTATATCGTTGACATCAAGGACTTGAATCCAGAAATCTATTTGGCCTACACGGGGAAGGAAAATCCACTGGTTTTGAAGAATTTGGAATGGATTTTGCAGCATGGAGACCCAAAGCGCATCAAGGTGCGTGTTCCCCATATTCCTGAGTACAATACCGATGAAGATGTGGCGAAAAGTGTGGAACGCCTCAAGGCGATGGGGGTGGAGGAGGTGGATGAGTTTCAATATATAATAAGGTGAGGATAATTGATAGTTGAAAATTGATAGTTGAAAATTGATAATTGATAATTGATAAAGGATAATTAATTGATTATTGAAAAGAATTACTATATTTGCAACTTGAAGAAATACTTACTATTATGGCTAAAGGAAAACAAACTTGCAAAATCTTAAAGGAGATCCGTAAGCAGATTGCGGCTGAGAACGACATCGAATTCGTGACTTCGGATTGCACCTACAAAGGCGACTGCCTTGGTACTTGCCCGAAATGCGAGGCAGAGGTGCGCTACTTGGAGCATGAGTTGGAGAAACGCCAGCGCTTGGGCAAGGCTGCGGTCTTTGCCGGCATGTCGCTTGGCACTTTGCTCACCGCTGCGGCATGTGATACCACGGCAAAAGTGGCATCAAACCCCAACTGTCCGAATGGAAGCGATGTGG
>CADBGN010000072.1 GCA_902794155.1 uncultured Bacteroidia bacterium | reverse complement strand
AGCCGGCCTGTTGCTTGGTCAGCTCGTAGTTGGCGCGTGGGTCAAAGTTGGTGCTCATATTATCTTATTTGTTGTATTTCAAATGATGCGGCCCTTCGACAGGCTCAGGGGCCTCTTTCTTCAAAAAGAATCGGCTAAAATAGAAAATATTTGGATTGGTTGAGAAAAATGGGATAAAAATTCGGTCAAAAAACTTATCTCCGTTTCTCAAAGTGCTGGTGGTCTTTGTTGCGCCAAATACCGCCCCAAGTAAAGCCATACGAGGTAAAGACCTTGTAGCACAAGTCGTCTTTGTCGATTTTGTGGGGGAAATCCTTCGTTCTGTCGACATATTCCGTTGCTGTTGCAGGATGCACTTTTGAGCCTCTGATATAGGGGTTTTGCAAGGGGTTGATGTCGACAGCTCTGCCCAAAGCATGACGTGAGAGCACACTCGTCCCAGGCACGGTGCGGTAGTTGAAGCACGAGGTGTTGTTGGCTTCCATCGAGGCCTCGTCGTCGGCATTGAAGTCGTCGACCAGCCGGATGCTGCTAATGGGATATTCCTTGGAGAACAAGTCCTTGAAAACGCATAGCAAGTCGTGGGCAATGGCTTTGTTGCAGACCATCTCGCCCTTATGGATGTTGCCGTCGAAGTCGTAATAAGGCAGGGAGAGGTAGCGCAGCTGGTCGTAGCCGATCTTGGCTTTGTCCTTCATCGACTTGCCTTGCATGCGGGCTTTCACCGATTCGGGAATGGGGTAGGAGGCAAACAAGTAGTCTTGATACCACAGCGTGTCTTCGGCGGCGAGGATTTCAGCATCAGAATAGGTAATGGTCGGTTCGTCAGGTACTTCTGGGCTTTCTTGAACAATGGTGTCTGTGATGACTTCTAGGGTCTTGCTTTGTCTGTTGTCGCTGCAAGATGTCATTAGGCCAATAAAGAATACTATTGCAAAATATGCCGCTTTTTTCATGATTAAAACTAGTTTTTCCCATCATCAATCGTCCGTGCGATCTTCTCGATGTTCAAGCTGCGTGCCGAGGCATCGATGATGTCCTTGTAGATGCCGCCTTTCTTGTAGATATCATCAGGATTACCGTCTTCTTCGACACGGCCTTGCTGTAGGGCATAGATGTAGTCGGCGTCGATGATCTGTGAGATGCTGTGCGAGATGATGATGACGGTGCGGTCTTTCTTGATGGCGTCGATGCTGTTCTTGATTTGCTCGGTGGCGATGGCATCGAGGCTGGCGGTAGGTTCGTCCAAGAAGATGATGGGCGGATTCTTAAGGAACATTCGTGCGATGGCCACACGCTGCTGCTGACCGCCCGAGAGGTCGGCGGCATTGTTGTTGAACTGCTTCGGCAGTTCCATCACTTGGTCGTAGAGGTGCGACTTCTTGGCGGCCTCCACCACGTCTTCGTGGGTGGCGTTGGGGTTGCCGTATAGGATGTTCTCCTCGATGGTGCCGTCGAAGATGTGGTTCTTTTGCAGCACAAGGCCAATGTTCTCGCGGAGGAATTGCGTGTCGTATTCGCGCAAATCCACGCCGTCAAGCAAAATTTGGCCCACTTGAGGCTCATAGAACTTGTCCAACAGGTTGACGATGGTGCTCTTACCCGCTCCTGAGAGTCCGACCAAAGCGGTAATCCTGCCTGGGTCGATGGTCATGTTCACGTCGAAGAGGGCCTGGTTGCCATTGGGATAGGTGAAGTCGACATGCTTGATTTCGAATTTGCCATGGATCTTCTCGGGTTTGTAGTTGCCCGAAGGTTCCACTTCTTCTTCCGCGTCGAGGATGCCGAAGAAGCCCTCGGCATAGATGAGGGCGTCGTTCACGTCGTCGAAGATGCGTTGCAGTTGGGTGATGGGGGCGATGACGTTGCTGAACAGCATCACGTGGTACATGATCTTACCGATGGTCATGCCCGGATAGCCTTTCAGCACGAGGTAGGCGGTGAGGATGATGACCAGCACCGTGCCTACTTGTTTCACGAAGCTCTTCACGCCGTTGTAGTAAAACGCTACCTTACGGGTTTTCATCTGGTTTTCAGTGACTTGATTCTGTATGTCAAGCTGTTTCTGGCCTTCGATCTGTTCGCGGTTGAAGCTCTTGATGACGTTGATGGAGTCAATGATGTTTTTGATGCCTTGGCTCTTGGTCTCGAGGTGCGAGCGCATCTCACGGCGCCAGCCTTTCAGACGGCGGGCTTGGCGGTAGGTGATCCAAAAATAGATGGGTACGATGCCTAGGGCCACCAGTCCGACATAGACGTTGGCGGCGAACATCAGAATCAAGGCTAGGAGAGCGCTCGTGAACAAGGGCAGCAAGTCGATGAAGAAGTTCTGCACCGTGCGTGAGAGGCTGCTCACGCCTTGGTCGATACGGGCTTGAAGCTTGCCTGTGGCATTGTCGCCCGTGTTGAAGTAGGCCATGCGGAAGGTGAGGACCCTCTCGATGACGCTCTGCGCCAGGTCGCGGCTGACGAAGATGCGCATCCGCTCGCCGTAGTAGTTTTGGGCGAAGGTGATGAGGGCCGAGAGGATTTCCTTGCCGAGCAGCACGATGGAGATGATGGTGACAATGCGGATGGCTTGTTGACCCCAGTTGACGCCTGCCGTGACCAAACCATTGATTTCGTCGACGGTCCAATCAAGCACGATGGCATTGACCTGTGCCATCAAGGAGCCAATCAAGGTAAGTATTAAAGTGATGAAAACCAGCCATTTGTAAGGCTTTACAAAGGGGCTTACGTTCTTGAAGAGTTGGAAAAGATTCATGAGTGTGCGTTTATTGAATAAGGTGCAAAAATAGGGATTTGGTCTGAAACTCCAAATAAATCCCTATCTTCGCAGCCTAAAACGCAATGTAAATGGAAAACAAGTGGTTGAACGAGGCCTTCAAAGGCGAGATGCCGAGCGGCTTTCAAGGTAAGGTAGGCTGGGCAAGTCCGTCTAACATCGCTTTGGTGAAATATTGGGGCAAAAAGGGGAAGCAAATTCCTCAGAATCCTTCGATTAGTTTCACTTTGTCGGAATGTCGCACCGAGACTTTCATCGAGTATGAAAAAGCCAACCGATTCGGCTTCAGCTTCTTCTTTGAAGGCAAGGAGAATCCCGCTTTTGGCGCGAAAATCGAGAAGTTCCTGATGGACCACCAAGCGTTTTTCCCGTTCCTCAACCAACTGAATCTGAAAGTCGAGAGTCGCAACACCTTCCCTCATTCCTCGGGCATTGCTTCCTCCGCTTCTTCAATGAGTGCGTTTGTGACGGGGTTGATAGAAATTGAAAACCTTTTAATCGGTCAATCGGCGTTTCGACAAGCTCAACGACCTTCACTGGCTAAGGTCCCTGAGCCCGTCGAAGGGCCGATTAATTTGCAAAAAGCTTCCTATTTCTCGCGATTGGCCTCGGGCAGTGCGGCGCGCTCGGTGTTCCCCGCAATGGCACTTTGGGGCAAAACGGAGGCTTATGAAGGCAGTTCTGATGAATATGCCGTTTCGTTGGCTGATGACATCTATCCCGTTTTCAAGACTTATCATGACAGTATTTTGATTGTCAGTGGCGAGACCAAATCCGTCTCCAGCCGTGCCGGTCATGCCTTGATGGAAGGAAATCCCTACGCCCCAGCGCGTTATGCACAAGCCAATGAAAACACGAAAAACCTGCTTGTCGCCCTGAAATCGGGTGATTTGGACACCTTTATTAATATCACCGAGAGCGAGGCACTGCAACTCCACGCCCTGATGATGTGCTCCAATCCGTCATTTATCTTGATGAAACCCAATACATTGCGCATCATCGAGGAAGTTAGGAATTTCAGGAACGAGACCCACATTCCGCTTTGTTTCACTTTGGATGCCGGTCCGAATGTACATTTGCTTTATCCCGAGAGCGAAGCCGAAAAAGTGGAGCAATTCATCAATGATAATTTGGCCGCTTATTGTGTTGACAACAAATGGATTGCCGACCATGTCGGTGACGGACCGAAAAAACTGCTGTGATGAGAGACCGTTATTATAGCAAAGTCATCCTTTTCGGCGAGTATTCGATGATCTTCGATGCCACTGCGCTGATGATTCCGCTTAAGCGGTTCTCGGCGCAATGGCAGTTTCCACAAAGCCGGAATAGGACTGCTTCGTTGACCTCCAACCAAAGTCTGAAACGGTTCTGCCAATATCTCTCCGAAAACGAAGACCTATCGAATCTTTTGGATTTACAGGCTTTAAGAAGGGATTTGAATGAGGGTCTTTTCCTTGCTTCCAATGTGCCATCTGGCTATGGCTTGGGGAGTTCGGGAACATTGGTGGCTGCCGTATACGACCGCTATGCGATTCAGAAAACCGATGATTATTTGCAGCTGAAGGCCCTCTTCGGCAAGATGGAGAGCCACTTCCACGGCAGCAGTTCGGGCATCGACCCCTTGCAATGCTATTTGGGCAAACCTTTCAAAATCACCCCAGAGGGCGTGCAACTGCTTTCGGACGATTTCCTGAAAAAAGACATTCACATCTGTTTGATTGATACCAAGATCAAAAGCAATACCAAGCCTTTGGTCAACCATTTCAAGACGCAGCGCGAGAATCCCGATTTTTTGAACCGATTCCAAGTGGAGTATGTGCCTTGCGTGACATCCTGCATTAATTCGATGATTGAAGGCAATAAAGAGATGTTTTTCAAGTCGTTGAAACAACTCACAAACGGCCAACTGGAATTCCTCCGCCCGATGATTACGGATAACACTTTGAATTTGTTCACTGCCGATTATGAATTCAACTTTGGTGTAAAGATTTCAGGTTCAGGCGGTGGTGGCTATGTGCTGGGGTTCACTGACAATGTGGATAATGCATCCGATTTGCTCAGGGATTTTGAAGTGATTTGGCTGTAAATGTTTATTTTTGCGCCCCAAATGTCAGCCTTGAAAAACATAGAATCTTGGATAGAACGCACCTTGACGAAGTTCATCGACTTCTTCTATCCGCCATTCCGCAAGGTGATGAGCCTTGAGCTGTTCCGCTATGCGGCCTGCGGTGGCTTGAACCTGGTTTTGGAATGGGTGCTGTACTATGTTTTCTATCATTTCGTTTTCAAAGGTCAGGTTTTCGACCTTGGCTTCATCGCTTTTACGCCTCACATTGCAGCCTTCGTGTTCAAGTTCCCCATCACTTTCCTCACGGGCTTCTGGATGGCGCGCCACATCAGTTTTTCGGGCTCCACACTGAAGGGCAGGACGCAAATTGTCCGATATTTCCTTGTGACCGTCGGCAACATCCTCATCAACTACTTCGGCCTGAAACTCTTCGTTGAGGTGCTTCACATCTGGCCGACCGTCTCCTACATCATCATCTCCATCCTCTGCGTGACATTCAGCTACTTGACGAATAAGTTCTATTCGTTTCGGAAAGAGAAATAGTTTCACGCAGAACTATATGAAACGCGAAGCGACGCCAAGTTTGTGTCCGGTAGGCTTCTGCGTTTTCTGCGGATTCTGCGTGAGGTTTTAACCAATCTGGCTCCAATCAAACGTTTGCGCGAACAATTCCTTGTAATGTTCTCTTAACATCCTATTCTCGGGCTTGATGAGTTTCGGGTCGTCGGCCAAAAGCTTGATGGCCGCATCGCGGACTTGGGGGATTAATGGACCATCTTTCTGGAGGTCGCCGATGAGCATTTCGATCTGTCCGGATTGCCGTGTGCCGCCCGTCTCGCCAGGACCACGCAACTCCAAATCCACTTCGGCGATTTCGAAGCCGTCGTTGGTGCTGCACATGGTCTTCATGCGGGTCTTGCCGTCGGTAGTCAGTTTATGGTCGGTGACGAGGATGCAATAGGACTGGTCGGCGCCGCGACCCACACGACCGCGCAATTGGTGCAACTGCGACAAACCGAAGCGATTGGCATTCTCGATAATCATCACCGTGGCATTGGGGATGTTCACGCCCACCTCGATGACCGTCGTGGCCACCATGATTTGTGCGTTTTTAGTAATAAAGCGTTGCATCTCGAAGTCCTTGTCCTCGGCAGTCAACCGGCCATGGCACACACAGAGTTTGTATTGCGGCTCGGGAAAGTCGTGCAACAGGGCCTCATAACCCTCCTGAAGCGCAATCATATCGGTGTTCTCCGACTCCTTGATGCAGTGATAGACCACATAAATCTGTCGCCCAAGCGCAATCTGCTGCTTCATGAACATCATAATGCGGTAGCGGTCATCGCTATAGACATGATAAGTCTGCACAGGCTTTCTTCCTGGTGGCAACTCATCGATTTTGGAGACATCGAGGTCACCATATTGTGTCATGGCGAGGGTGCGCGGGATGGGCGTGGCGGTCATCACCAAAGTGTGGGGCGGAATCTCGGTTTTCTCATAGAATTTTGACCTTTGCTCCACGCCAAAACGGTGCTGCTCGTCGATAATGGCTAGACCCAAGTTTTTGAACACCACCTTGCTTTCAATCAGCGCGTGGGTGCCCACCACGATTTGCATCGTGCCGTCGGCCAAGCCTGCATAAATCTTCTTTCGCTCCGCGATTTTGGTGGAACCCGTCAACAAGGCGAAGTTGATGTTCATGTCCTTCAGTTGCTCCTGAAGCGTGGCAAAATGTTGTGTGGCCAGGATTTCGGTAGGTGCCATCAGGCAGGCTTGGAAGCCGTTGTCCAAGGCCAAAAGCATCACCATGAGTGCGACAATGGTTTTGCCGCTTCCCACATCGCCTTGCAGCAGGCGGTTCATCTGGTGACCCGAGCCCAAGTCTTTTCGGATTTCCTTGATGACACGCTTCTGGGCGTTAGTCAGCGGGAAAGGCAGATGGTTTTTGTAAAAATCGTTGAAATAGTCGCCCACTACACCGAAAACATGCCCTTTGATGGCCTGCTCGCGGTGCATCTTGTTGCGCAGCAGTTTCAGTTGGAAGAAGAAATGCTCCTCGTATTTCAGTCGGCGCGTAGCCTGCTGGATTTCAATGTTGTTGGAGGGCAGGTGGATCTCGTAGTAGGCGTAACGGCGTGGTATCAGTTGCTCTTGCTCAATGAGGGATTTCGGGAGCGTCTCGGGTATGTATTCGTAGACCTGTTGCAGGATGAGTTTTTGTAGTTTGGCGATGGTGCGCGTGCCGAGGCCATGGTCTTTCATCTTCTCGGTGGTGTTGTAAACGCCTTGCAAACCTTCGCCGATGAGTGGGTCTTTGGGGTCGTACTCATCGATTTCGGGGTGGACGAAGTTGAAGTTGTGGTTAAACTCGCTCGCTTTGCCGAAAAGCACATATTTCACGCCAGGTTTGAAGCGGTTCTTGATCCATTTCAGTCCCCGGAACCACACCACTTCGATGCTGCCCGTCTCGTCGCTGAACAGCCCCGTGGCGCGCGTAGCCCTCGGTACCCCGATGAGCTTGATGTTGGAGATAGTGCCGACCAACTGATAATACACGGAATCGTCGTTGATGTAAGCCACCTTTTGGATCTGGCTGCGGTCGATGTAACGGAACGGAAACTGGTTGAGCATATCCTGATAGGTGGCCACGCCCAACTCCTTCTTCAGGACTTCGGCTTTCTTCGGCCCGACGCCCTTCAGATAGGCAATGTTCGTTTGCAGCAGGTTCAGTTCCATGCGACAAAGGTACGGATTTTCCACTTTATTTGTAAAAATCATTATTTTTGCTGTGCAAAATATAATCCAATTAAGATGAAGAAACTACTCCTTATAGTATTATCTGTTTTCCTTTTCACTTCACTATTTGCCCAAACAAAAATGCAATTCCGGGATCCGTTTTGGGTGGACACAACCTCTACCGATTTTCAAAGCATTGTGAAACTATAGTCGCCTACTGCATTTTGGATGGAATCAGAAGTGGACACCTATGGGAATCCTGATTTGCTCATCCAGTCGTTCACTCTTTCCAAATACGATTTCATGGATTTCATGGGAGGGAAGGAATTGTTTATAGGGGTTGAAAAGCGGAACGACACTTTGTTTGAAATGCGCACCATGCTTTTCAGCAACTTTCCCACCGATAACCAATTGACAGGCGTGTTCACTTACCCAGTTGTCAAAGTGGCCGAGAATGAGTACAGGTTTTATTCCAAACTCTCATTGTTGAAGCCGGACATGAAATCCTACCAAGTGGGTTGGGTTACCTATTTTTATCCATATAATTACCCTTTCGACAAGGAAGCGGCGGACCAAACCTATGCCGTTGCCAATGAGTTTGCAGCCGCCATGGGACTTGAAAAGCCCAAACCAGTGGAGTATTATCTTTTCAACGACAGGACGGAATACTTCAGGTATCTTGGGGCGGATGTCAGTTGCTATGATTTTATCGGCTGTGGCAGGGTTTATCCTCATGGGTTTGCATTTGCCGATTGCAACAAGGTGTTTTTCACCAAGGGAGGCGAAAGCTTGGCGCATGAAATCATGCACTTCATCATCAAGGAGAAGACTGGAAGAAAGAGGGCTCCGATGTTTGAGGAAGGTGTTTGCTCATATTACGGCGGCCATACGCTGCAACCTAAGGAAACCATTATGTTGGAACTAAAGAAATGGCTCATGGAAAATCCGCAGATTGATTTGGGAGTTGATTTGGTCATGGCTTACAAAGACCAAGACGGAAGGTTTGTGACCGACTCTACAATGGCAGCCTCTCAAGAGAGATTTGCATATGGAGATTATGCCAACAATTACGCATACGCAATCCAAATGGCAGTTTGTGAAATGGCTGAGCGCAAAGGAGGCAAGGCATTGGTAATCAAGATGCTTAACGAGATAAAAGAAAACGAAGAAGAATATAATGTGATTAAGAATTATTTGGGCATAGCCCGAAAAGACATGAATAGAGCCATTAGAGAATTTGTCATTGAGAACTATTAAATTCAAACGTTTCAGATAGGAACTATACTTTAATCCAGGTATAATAAATTCAAGTTTCGCACATCCCTACGGGATGCAAAAGGGTGATGTTGTTTGTTTTTACCGAAAGCAAATCCCTACGGGATTAGTCGGATACTGTGACAGGGCATCCCATCGGGATGCACGTTCGGTAAAAACGAAATCCAGGGGCAACAGCATCCCATCGGGATGCACCACCACTTGCGAAACTTGAATAAACAAAAACTATTTATTATAAGTGATTTATTTATTAAATCTCTATTTCTCCGCTACCGCTGCCCGGCTTTGGTTGACAATCCAAACACCGGTGAAGACCAATATCATGGCCACTGCTTTTTTCCAAGTGAAGTGGTCCAAACCGATGATGATGCTGATGATGGTGGCGATGATGGGCTGTACATAATTATACATGCTGACCAGCGTGGGTCGCAAGCGCTTCTGCCCGATGGGGATGAGGAAATACGCGACAAAAGTGGCGAAAAACACCACAAAAGCGATTTGCCACGCCACACGGCTCTCAATCTGTCCAAAAGGTATGTGTATCAAGTTTTTGACATTGAAGGGCACGGTCACCAGCATGGTAAACAGGAACATCCACTTCATAAAGGTGACCACATTGTATTTCGAGATGAGCGGGCGGAAGATGCCGAGATAGAGGGCGAAAGTCAGGCCGTTGACCACCACAAGGACGATGCCCAAAGGTTTGGTCTCGGAAGCGCCGCCGCCCAGTCCCACGGAGTTGAAAACCAAAATCAAAACGCCTGCCAGACTCACCAAAATGCCGCCCACTTTCTTGAAGGTGATAGGCTCCTTCAAGACGATGGCTGCGACAATCATGGTCAGGATGGGGGTGCAGGTGTTGGTGATGCTCGTGTCGATGGAGGTCGTCATGGTGATGGCCTTCAGGAAACTCCATTGGGTGAGGAACAGACCCAGCATGGAGGCTATGAAGATCTTCCACAGGTCGTTCAGCGGCACTTTTTCCTTGGGCATGAACAAGGAGAGAATCCAGAACAACAGCGTGGCACCCGCCGCACGAAAGCATAGCAGGTCCATGGGGGTCATCACATGCGCGTTGGAGATATTCTTGCAGCAAACGATGTTGAACCCGAAGATGCAGTAGGCACCGAAACAGGCGAGGTGCCCCGTAAGCGTTGACTTATTCAATCCCATAGACTGGTTTCACAAACAAGCCGCAAAATTAAGAAATCTTTCCGCTTCCAGTTTGCAATTCAAGAAAAGTATCTAAATTTGCGGAAATTATCGAAACAAGAGCGCATGAAAGATCTTTTCAATTATTGTGTATATAGGATTGCATACGCATACAAGAAAATGAGAATGCATGACTATATTGGTCAGGGTTATTTTTTAATGTTCTTTGCATTTACGGGATACTTATTGGCTTTAACTCAATTTGTTTTGTTTCAATTTGGTTATGGGTTAAATAAGCTTATTATCATTTTATTCTGCATACCTTTAGCTATTGAAGTTTTGTTCTTTTCAAAACTGTTTCCTAATAGTGAAAAGGTATATCATGAATGTGATTCCAAATACCGAAATGAAAAACATAGGTGGATAAAAGGTCTTTTGGTTTTTCTGTTTTTATTGATGTCATTAGTATGTTATATTCTTGTTTTAGCTGTTTTCAAGAAATGATAAAACGAGTATTGGGGACTACATTCATTGATATTCACACACATTTGGTCAAGACGGACGACAACCTCATCCAAATCGTCAACCTTGATTTAAACCAACCTTGTCCCGAGCAAGGCTATTTCAGTTACGGCATCCATCCGTGGGCATTGGATGATGTTGAATTTCAAGCAGAAAAAGCATTGCAAACCCTTGAAGAAAAACTGAAGTTACCTCAAGTCATTGCCCTTGGCGAAGCGGGTCTGGACAAGATACACAAGGCGAGTTTTGAACGACAGATTGAACTTTTTGAGCGGCAAATCGAGCTTTCGGAAACCTTGCAAAAGCCCATGATTCTGCACGATGTGCGCAGCCATAACGAAATCATCGCCCTGCGGAAGAAGCACAAAGCCAAGCAGCCTTGGATTGTCCATGGTTTCAGTGGAGCAGAGCAGGACATAAAGCAACTTATTGGGCAGGGGATTTATCTTTCCGTAGGCGAAAGTCTGTTGCATCCCGAAAGGAAGATTTATAAATCCTTCAAATTCATAGATTTAGATTTTCTCTTCCTTGAAACCGACATGGCAGAATTCGGAGTGGAAAAGGTCTATGAGACTGCGGCAAAACTATTAGAAACCGACATTGTTACTTTACAAAAACAAATCTTTACTAACTTTGCACGGTTATTCGGATGCGAGACTAGAGGCAGGGAAACACGACACTGAGCCTTGATCCTCATTGCGGGTCTGCGCCCGCAATGAGGTCAAGAGGACAGTCTCGTAGTCTCGTGTCCCTAAGTCCCGTGTCAACAACATTTCAACATGATAAAGATCCTCTTCATCTGTCACGGCAACATCTGCCGCAGTCCCATGGCCGAGTTTGTGATGAAACACCTCGTCGAGGAAGCGGGTTTGAGTGACCAATATGAGATACAATCTGCGGCGACCTCAACCGAGGAAATCGGCAATCCCGTCTATCCACCGGCGCGGCGCAAGCTGGCCGAGCACGGCATCGGCTGCGAGGGCAAGACAGCCCGCCAGATGACACGGCACGACTACGCCTATTACGATTATATCATCGCCATGGACCGCAACAACCTCCGCAACTTGAAGCGCATGTTCGGCGAGGATACCGACCACAAAATCAGCCTATTGATGGATTACACCCATCGTCCCGGCGATGTCGCCGACCCTTGGTACACAGGTGATTTCGAGGCCACTTGGGTGGATGTTTTGGAAGGGTGTGAGGGGCTTTTATCCTATCTGAAGAAGCAATAAAACAGCATCGGTTTTCCTGACTTTTGAGAATTTTGTGAATGAGATTTGAGAATTTTGTAATACACTTTTGAGAATTTTGTAACGAAGAATTGAGAATTTTGTTAAATTTATTCGTTGAATACCAGGTAATTAGGAAATCTTTTGCACAAAACAGCTGTTCCAACCTAAGAGGGCTTTTGTCGTCGGTAGCGGCGGCATCCCTGTGAAAGACTTCTTGACTGGAGACCTGGAGCGATTGCTGTAGGCAGTGCCAGTTGTCTTTCTGTCTTTTTCCCATCCACTTCATCCATTTCCATTCCAAATTATCCATTTCGGATACAATTTTTGTATCTGATTTGGATAATTAAAGTATTGATTATCAAATGATTAATTTTGTTTTATTGGGATTTGTTGTAATTTTGCAATCTAATAGTTATTCTATTTTCAAATGTGTTAAACTAAAAACAAATTAAAAATGACAGCATTTTTTTCAGTGACATGTCCGCATTGCGGAAGACCGACTCAGGTGGGATTTCAACAAGGATACACCACCAATGCAGCGCCACAGTGTTCAAAATGTGGGCGCCAATTCCTCGTTCGTTATTCGTGGCCTGGAGGCCATAGCGAGCCTACTATTTATGAGGTTAAAAGGTAAACAATTACTCGTTATATGCCTCAATGTGTAATCGGAGGGCAGGGAAGCCTGCCCTCATTATCTGATGATTTGTTTACCGATTTGTAAAACTATGGTTTATATTCCTTGTCAATGCTGCGGGAAAGAATTTCCCAGCACAAGCAAATGGTATGTTTGTGACAAATGCGGCTACCGCATCTGTCCATATTGCCTACCTCATCACCGAGGCAAATACAGCGGTGGCGGCTTCAAGTGCAGCCAATGCGCATACGGATATTTGAAAGAACTTAAATAACAACAAACATCAACATGGAAAAATCAAACAAAATTGACGCAATTGAAGTAGAATACGATGCGTTGAAAAACGAGACAACGGAACTTTTGGATGATTCAGTTATCAATGCAAGCATTGGTAGAAAACAACTTGGTTTATCAGACACTATAATGCTGCTTCAAATAGCACGTTATTACGAAGGAAAAGAGCTTAATAATAACGCTAACCTTCTTTTTGGTATCAATCAGATTACCCATACTCCCTCAAAGCCAACCAGGAAGATCGTAATACTCATCGATGGGGAAAGAATGGAAGTGGATGCAGCAGGTGATTATGTTTGCAATAAAGAGGAACGCCCAATCTCACCAGTAGAAATAAATGGTTTAAACCCTTGTGCGATGATAAATTTGGAAAGAAGGACAATTGAGTTCACACTTCAGCCAAACGACATAAAACGCATTGCTGATGCTAAAGATGTTGGCTTGTATATCGATTCCGACAAATTGTATGATGTCACTGGAGGCGATATACAATTTCGCAGTGGCAAAGGGAGTTTCCAAATTGAGGGAATACAAGGGGCGATGAAACGAGCCTACCATTACTTTGTGGACGAAACCTGCTATGCTGATTATTGCTCTTCGTTCCTTGAAAGGAAGCAAAATCTTCTTGCTGAAGAAGAAAAGTGGGTTGAAGGAGAGAGGCAAAAAAGAAAACAAGAAGAAAAAAAAGAAGAGGAGCTTTGGCTCAAGGAAAGAAAAAAGTACCTAATCATCCTGGCTGTTTCTGTTGGTTTGTTCATTATCGGTTGTATTCTTGAAGCTGCTTTTAATTTCGAGGGACCAACATGGCTTATTCTTTTGGAAGTAGTTGGATTTCTGTATAGCGGATACAAACTATTGGACATGTATGGAATAATCGACAATTGGATGGAAAGATATGGACGCGGAGACAATGAATAGTTTATGGAAAAGAAATATCCCCTAAAACTAAACTATCTCGATTACGAACACTCTTTCAGTCCAGAGTTGTTGAAAAGCTTCGAGGAAAGTCGACTCAACGGCTTCGACATTGAGACCATGCGCGGCTTGATTTATGGTTATACCTTTACAGAGGATTACGCAAAAGGCGTGATACCTAAGTCTTTCAGCATGGATTATTGGGCATCAAGGCATGATTGTGCCCAAGAACAGCTTATCTTCGACACGATTAGCAGCACAGGCAATGGGTTAAGCCAAGAAAACGCCATTTGCGTGATATGTGTATGGCAGGAATACGAGTACATTAGCAGGGAATGGGCTTTGAAGATAAAGAGCCAAAAACTGCTTTTGGACAAGAACATTGATTGTATAGAATTTGAAAAGTTACCGATGGTCGAAAAACTGTATTTTGACATAAGCCGTTGGTTTGAAAGGGTCAAGTGTCGTAAATACGAGCCTTTTGGTATTGTCGAGAATTAGTTTTTATCCCTCACCAACCTCACACTTCTTGCGAAACACTTCTTGTTTGTGTTTTCATGGTTGAAAAAGGAGTCTGAGAAATAAACGCCCTTTGCATCAAAGATTTCGGAATGAGTGGCTGACCAATAAAAACCATATCTCCCTAACAATCCAACGGTGGTCCCGTCACGAATACCTGCTGCGGGGAGGAAAACCGCTCCTTGTGATTCCATTTTGTCTTTCCAGAAAGGCTGGGGAATAGTGTTGCTCAAATAGCCGACATCATCGTTGTTAACATCGTTAAGCTGATATGAGTTGTCCCAGTCATCAGGCAAGAGCAACAAGCCATTCACTCCCTCAACATTGGCCTTTGCGAATCGTATGCCTGTGGCGGTACTGCGTTCATCAAGGAGGTAGAGCCATTCGTCTATGGTCATCGTGCGCCAAAGTCCATCTTCATTGCCGCCATTGCTGATGGCATTGTAGCCCCAATCGGCTTGTCCATTAAGGTCGCAAAGGTCACATGTGTCAGAACCGTATGCATTGTAAAGGCATACGCTTGAATCCAGGTCATCGCTTTTGTGACTCCAAGGTTGATAATTAATGGCACCATGCTCTTGCCCGTTGGAACTCCAACAAAACAAGTCAAACCATCCCCTGTGGTTTACTCCTTGCGTAACATTCGCATTATCGCCACCAATGTAGTCAAATTGGTTCTCTGCAAAACGCCAAATGCCTGTATAAGGCTTGTATTGCAGGTTACCTTTCGAAAAATAGACCTGGTCTCCTGCTTCGTTGATGGTAAATAATCCATTGATGGTTCCTTCGGGCGAGGTTGGACGCGGCGGTAGTGGCTCTTCCCTGAAGCCTACCAGCCAAACAATGACACCTATCAGTAGCGCTGCAACTAGACCAATCCCAATCCTTGAGCCTAATCCTGTCATTTCGCTACGTTGCATGGCTTTTCGCAAAGCGTCAATGCTCTGGTAACGCGCTCTTGGGTCTTCCTTAAGACAACGTTGCGTAATAGAATTCTTAGCCAAACCAAAACGCTGCAAGATCTTGCCCAAGGCATAGATGTCGGTGGCAGGACCAAACAACTCGGTCTTGGCGGCCTGCTGTTCGGGAGCGCAATACTCACGGGTAAAGCCCAAATCATGCAGATAGCTCTCGCTCCATCCGAAACCTAAATCAATTAGCTTCACATGATGGCCTTTGTTGGTGATGAGGATGTTGCTGGGTTTGAGGTCGAGGTGCAGCATCTTCTTGTCGTGAAGATAGGACAAAGCCGAGAACAATTCGTCGCAGAATTGTTTCCTGGGCCCTTTCTCTTTGAAATAGTCAGGATGCTGGGCCAAAAAAGCCTCAAGACTGTCACCATCGATGTAGTCCATGCGAATGAAAGGGCCTTGTTCGTCCTCATCGTAGGCGAAATAACGCACTATGTTAGGATGCTCCAAGTCGATGCCGAGTTCAAACTCCTTACGGAACAGGTTCATGTATACTTCCGAGGAACGCATGTCCTTCTTAGGCCGTTTGACACAATACACACGATTGTCTTTGACGAGACGATAGCAATCACAGGTGCCACCACTGTCAAACAACACTTCATCTTGGTTGTGTTGTACAGGATTGATGAAATCGGAATCGCTCATTAGGCTGCCTCCTTGATGAATAGTTCAGTCAATCCATTCTGTCGGCCTGCTACATAACCCAACTCGTTACCGGCGGCATCGCGCACAATCTCGCCATTGCGGATGACTTGGTACACCTGTAAAGGATACTCCAAACGAAAACTAAGGATGGTCACCTCATCATTGACAAGCAATTTGCCGTTCAAGCTCTCTGTCACACGGAATTTGTTTTCACCGATACACAGCAAAGCGATATGACGGTTGGGTAGCCAAGATGCCTCCACCGTCATGCCTTCGCAAATCTCATCGGCGAAAAAAGCCTTCTCCATCCAGTCGCTTTCAATAGGTTGGACACCTGTCAGCGCTTCCCATGAAGGCGAACCGAGATAATGCGCCAAAGCGTCAAGCGTGGCTTTGCGTGGCGCGATAGGGGATTTGGCATAGCCCATCAGCCGTTTCAGAGTATTGACACCTAAACGGTCGCTGGCTGGAAACGACTCAGACAGCACCTCGAAATCCTTGGCGTTACTGAAGTCCAGCCCCGATTTCTTCTTAATCATTGCTATGATGGGAAGGGATAACATGGTTTCGCTTATTTTGGGCAAAAATAAGGATTTTCATGTTAGGAATCGAAAGAAAATGCAAATGGATGAAATGGATGATGCTTCGACAAGTTCAGCATCCTATTTTTGGGCCAAAAACAAGGCGAAGCATGGAAAACGCAACAAGTAACATCCACATCGGGCATATCATCCAAGCGCAACTCAAGACCGACCAGCGCAGCGTGGGCTGGCTCTCGCGTGAGATTGGCTGCACCCGCAACCATGTCTACAAGATCTTCAACAAACCCTCACTTGACGGCGATTTGCTGCTTCGCATTTCACTCTCCATGCATTTCAATTTCTTCCAATACTATTCGCACGCTTTCCTTGAAAATATGAAGGCACGTATTGGAGAAGAGACAGAAAAATAAAAGCACTTATTTACAAAACGGCTCCATCACCCGCGCAAAGATCCCATTCATATAAGCCAATGCCATGCCATAGTTGCTAATCGGAATGCCTCGGTCGACAAAGAGATTCGTGCGGTTGAGCAGTTGTTTGCGCGTACTCATGCACCCGCCGCATTGGATGGCCATGGCATATTTCTCAGGGTTGGCGATGGGGGAGAGGCCTGCAACATATTCAAACTTGATGTCTTTTCCGGTGTATTTCAGGATCATGCGGGGTAGCTTCACGCGGCCGATGTCCTCGCAGGTGCTGTGGTGGGTGCACGACTCCAACAGCAGGACCGTGTCGCCGTCCTTCAATTGTGAGAGATATGGCGTGCCTTTCACATAATTATCAAAGTCGCCGCGCAGGCGTGCCATGACGATGCTGAAGCTGGTCAGAGGAATGTCATTGGGGACGATTTTGCTTACAAAACCAAATACTTGGCTGTCGGTGACAATCAAGGCGGGCTTGGACATGGTGCCGAGATATTGTTGTAAGTGGGTCTCCTTCAGCACAACGCAGATACATTCGTTGTCCAACACATCGCGGATGGCCATCACCTGGGGCAAAATCAAGCGGCCTTCGGGCGCCTCGCTGTCGACGGGGCAGACCAAAACAACCACCTCATTGGGCTTTATGATACCTCCCAACAACGAAACCCTTTGATAGGCACTCTCTGGGATGGTGTTTTTGAGCATTTCAATCAGCGGGGAGATGTCTTTGTCTTTTATGATGCTATAGTTCAGGACTTTGGTGTCGTAGTTCTTTTCAATCATCGCCTTCACTACGGCAAGGAGCGACTCCTGGTCGGATTTGTTGTGGACGACGAAAAACGGCACAGCCCTTTCTTTCATGCGGGCGATGAGTTGCTTTTCGGGGTCACCGAAGTTGTTCTCTGTGATGACCAAAATGGCGCAGTCGATTTCCTCCAGCACCTTCATCGTCTTCTCCACGCGCTGCTGGCCTAAGGCCCCTACATCGTCAATGCCCGCCGTGTCGATGAGGACACACGGACCGATGCCAAATATCTCAAGGCTTTTCTTGACAGGGTCGGTAGTGGTGCCCGCTGTGTCGCTCACGATGGCGATGTTTTGTCCAGTAAGCAGGTTGATGAGGCTACTTTTTCCGCAGTTTCTGCGCCCAAAAATGCCGATATGAGGTTTCAAATCCTTTGCCATTTGCCCTTGTTTTTCAATTTTGACGCAAAAATAATAAAAAGTTGGTGAAAATGGTTAAAATCTTAATCAGCTGATAATAAATAATATATCCGACAGCAAACGACAACAAACGACTACAGTCGACTACAAACGTTTGTTCAACGGCTTAGTCTTGACAAGTGTTGTTACTTTGCATCGTCAAACCGATGGTTCGACAAGCTCACCAACCGGTTAACGACACAACTTAAAAACAACTTATTCATTAATTACTAAACACACACAATCATGAGTACAATGAGAAATTCGGTCATGCTGATTGGCCGCCCGGGTGCAGAACCTGAAACGAGAACCTTCAACGACAACCACATCGTCACGCGCTTCAACCTTGCCGTGAACGAAACACGCCGCAACGCCAACCACCAGCAGGTGAAAGACACCCAATGGTTTACCGTGGTGGCATGGGACAAGACTGCCGAACGCGTCGCGCAGGTGGTGAAAAAAGGAAAGCAGATTGCCATTGACGGCGCCTTGCGCAACAACGAATGGACCGACAAGAACGGCCAACGCCACCTGTCGACAGAGATCCATATGAACAACTTCATCCTTTTGGACTGGGGTAAAGAACAAAACAATTAATCAGACACGAGACTGCGGGACAAAGGACGGAAGACGAAGGACAAAAGACGGAGGACAGAGGACAAAAGACGAAGGGCGTCCCAAATCCTACGTCCTAAGTCCTAAGTCCCAAGTCAAAAACAAACCACATTATTCACCAATAAACACACAAAACTATGAGTACAATGAGAAATTCGGTCATGTTGATTGGCCGCCCGGGTGCAGACCCTGAGATGAAAACCTTCAACAACAACAAGAAAGCGCGCTTTAGCCTTGCCGTAACTGAAAACAAGAAGAATGCCAACGGAGAGTGGGTAAGCGATACCCAATGGTTTCCCATCATTGCATGGGGCGCTATAGCCGACCGCGTTGAAAAGAACGTGAAGAAAGGCAAGCGGATTGCCATCGACGGCAGCCTCCGCAACAACGAATGGACCGATGACAAAGGTCAACGACATTCCGTCACGGAAGTTTGGGTCAATGACTTGTTCCTGATCGATTGGGAAAAGGAATGATGATAATGAAGGGCGACCAATTGGTCGCCCTTCGTTTTTTATCCAGTCACCATAAAGACCCTCGGATCTTTCCATTTGGAATGGCGCAGCATCTCGTTAGTGAAGTGGGTTCGGCTGCCCACTTGATCCAAAAGTTCCTTCGCCTTATCGAATTGTCGCAACTCGCGATAAATCTCCGGCACCTCGAGGTCTATCTGTTCCTCGGGGTGCTTTTCCAATAGGGATAGCAGGGTGAAGTCTTTATGGTTCTTAATGAACAGCTTCTCACCCTCCAGAATCAACTTGCGGTTGCAGTGCCACACCCCGAAACTCATGAATCCGTTGAGCAGGTATTTCAGGCGCACGTGCTGGTGGTTGCGGTGCAGGTCGTTGTAAGCCCACCAAAGGAAGCGGCGCAGGTAGATTTCCTTCTTCGGGTCATAGTGGCTCTTTTTCAGGAAGGTCTTGTAGTGGTTGACCAAAGCCATCTTCCCCTTGTTGTCGGAGAAGCTGATGCCGAAGAAGCGCCAAGTGTTCCAAGAATAGATTTCGGCATCGGGTTTTTCGTAAGTGATGAAAGGCTCCTCGGGATGCTCAACCCAAAAGCTGTGGCCGCATGAGGGGCACATCAGCATCTTTTGCGGTGTGGTGATCAAGTTGTCGTTCAGCACTTTGCCATCCGAATACAAGATAGCCTCATTCACCATCTCGGCTTTCAGGTTGCGACCTTCGAGCCAGGCTTGGCAATGCGGGCATTGGAAATAATATGAATCGTATTTCAGCATCTTGTTCTCGGAATTATGGCGCCAAAAGTAAGATTAATTTTTATTTCCTGCCGAAATCGGCTGGAAAATATTTAGTTTATTTCCTGCCGAAATCGGCGGGAATTTCTCCCCATATTTCTGTTTTCCACTTCATAATGGGTACCTCGATGGCGTTCTCATTCAACCATTTCTCGGCACGGCCGATGAGCTCGAAGAGGTAGGCGTTTTTGTCGTTGGGTTGCAGCTTGGTCTTGCATTTCTTCTGTTTGATCCACAGCTGGGCGTTGACAGAATCGCTATAAATGGGATAAGCCACGCGTTTCTGTTTCATCCATGCCAAAGCGTGGACGATGGCAAGGAACTCACCGATGTTGTTGGTGCCGTTCTCAAAAACGGGACTCTTAAACAGTTGTACTGAGGTGGCAGGCTGCGTGCCGAAATCCACAAATACACCTTGGTACTCCATCTTGCCAGGATTGCCCGAGCAAGCTGCATCAACGGCTACGGCGGGACTGACGGGCTGTTCTTTTGCTTGCGAGAGGTCGACAACGGGAGCCAAATCCTTGCCCCAATAGTTGTCGGGGCCTTCCTTGAAGGCGGCCTCGGCACTCGTGCGGTCAGGGAAGCCTTTGTATTTGGCTCCTTTGAAGCCTTCTATCTCCTTCTTGCAGTCCTCCCAACGGCCGTAAATGCCTGGGGTGCGACCTTTCCAAACGACATAAAACTTGTTCTTTGCCATGGGCGCAAAAATAGGAAATATTTGGCGAAAAACCGGAATTGGTGAAAAAACACTATTTTTGCCCCACACAAAAACGTTTTCTAATGAAGAAACTCTATCTCATTACCCTGTTGAGCCTCGTGCTGTGTTTTTCCTGCACGAAGAAGGCCGAAACCGATCCCGAAGTCATTGCTATGCGCGGATTGGTGAACCGCGTTGTGCCGGAGTATTCTCAAAATATCGTCCTCGAACGGCTTGAAAACGACACTGTCGATCGCTTTGAAATTGAGACAAAGGGTACAGACCTTGTCATCCGTGGCAACAATGCCAACAGCATGGCTGTCGGCCTCAACCACTATCTGAAATACTACTGCAAGGCACAATACTCTTGGTTCAAGGAAGAAGCGCTGCAGATTCCTGCCGCTATGCCCTCTGTGCCCGAGAAGGTCAGCCTGAGTGCGCGTGTGCCCGACCGTTTCTTCCTCAACTACTGCACCTTCGGTTACACCTTGCCTTGGTGGAACTGGTCGCAGTGGGAGCATTTCATTGACTGGATGGCGCTCAACGGCATCAACCTGCCGCTGGCCATCACGGGACAGGAGAGCGTATGGTATGAGGTGTGGAGCGACTTCGGCCTCACTGACGAGGAGATCCGCAGCTACTTTACAGGTCCGGCGCATTTGCCTTGGCACCGCATGCAGAACATCGACCGTTGGGGTGGACCGCTGCCCATGTCGTGGCTCGAGAACCAAAAGAAACTCCAAAAACAAATCGTCGCCCGTGAACGTGAACTGAACATGAAACCCGTGTTACCAGGCTTTGCTGGTCATGTGCCGCCTTGCATCACAAGGCTTTATCCCGAAGCACCTTTGGCCTCCTTGGGCGATTGGGCAGGCTTCGACAGCATCTGTTGGTGCAAGTTCCTCGACCCGCTTGACCCCTTGTATGCCGAGATACAGAAGAAATTCATCGACAAACAGACTGAGTTCTACGGCACCGACCATATCTATGGCATCGACATCTTCAACGAGCTCATCCCGCCCAGCTGGGAGCCTGACTACCTTGCACGCGTGAGCCGTCAGGTCTACGAATCGCTTGAGGCCGCCGACCCCGAGGCCAAATGGCTTGAGATGGCTTGGCTGTTCTGGAACGAACGTCAGTACTGGGAAGTCGACAACCGTATCGAGGCCTACATCACCTCCATGCCGAAAGACAGACACATCATGCTCGATTACTACTGCGAGCGACAACCTGTTTGGGAGCGCACCAATGCTTATTATGGTGTGCCTTACATCTGGTGCTATCTCGGCAATTTCGGTGGCAACTCCATGCTGGCTGGCAACCTCGATACGGTGAATGTCAGGATTGAGCGTGCTTTTGAGAAAGGTGGCGACAACTTCGTCGGCATCGGCTCCACGCTTGAGGGCTTCGACTGCAATCCCTTCATGTATGAATATGTCTTTGAGAAGGCTTGGGACAACCCGCTCACCAAGGATGTGGATGCTTGGGTCAAATGCCTCGCCGACCAACGTGCTGGCAAGGAAGACCCGAACATGAGAGCCGCTTGGACCTTGTTGGCCGACAGCGTATATAATAAGGTGTCGTCGCCGGGTCAGACCGTCCGTATCAACCAAAGACCGACGATGGGTGACATTGATAAATACCGCCAATATTATGTAGCCCCGACCTATAAATACAACAACATCACCTTGTTGGATGCCTTGGACGACCTTCTGGCTGCCGACTGCAACACGCGTACGCGCCACTTCGATGCCGTCAACATCACGAGGCAGTTGCTGGGCAACTATTTCAGTGACCTCTATGTTGATTATGTGAAAGCCTATCGTGAAGGTGACTATGAGAAATTACACCAAATTGAGCAGACGATGACCAATATCCTCGACGACACCGATGCCATCTTGGCCACGGAGAGCGCCTTCCTCGTGGGGCGTTGGATCCGCGATGCACGCGCCATCGGCACTACAGAAGAAGACAAGGACTACTTTGAGAGCAATGCCCGCAACATCATCACCACTTGGGGTGAGGAAGACGCCTTGCTCAACGAATACGCCAGCCGTGCTTGGGCAGGTCTCACGGCGACCTACTATGCCTACCGCTGGAAGGAGTTCTTCAAGGATGTGGATGCCGCCATCGATGCGAAGAAACCCTTCGATGAAAAGGCTTACCACGAGCGCATCTGCAAGTATGAAGGCCAATGGTGGCGCGAGCGCCTTGGCACCTTCAGCGCCGAGCCGCAAGGTGACGGCGTGGCTTTGGCCAAGGAAATAGCCGACAAATACCGTGAAGAACTTGAAGCCCGTTATAGAAAATAAGGAGTCCCGTAGGGACGACAGACCAATAAGCAGGCGACGTCAGTCCCTGCACTAAACACACACAGCCATGAACATCACAGAACAAGACAAGGAATACATGCGTGAGGCCATCCGCCTCGCCAACGAAAGCGTGAAAAACGGTGGCGGTCCCTTCGGGGCCATCATAGTGAAGGACGGAGAAATCGTCGCTGGCAGCTCGAACAGCGTCACCCGCGACAATGACCCCACCGCCCATGCCGAGGTGAACACCATACGTCAGGCCTGCCGCAAATTGGGCACCTTCGACCTTTCAGATTGCGTTATCTACACCTCATGCGAGCCTTGCCCCATGTGTCTCGGTGCCATCTATTGGGCGCATATCAAGTGCATCTATTACGGCAACACGAAAAAAGATGCCGCCGCCATCGACTTCGCAGACGACTTCATTTACAAGGAATTGGAACAGCATTTGGAGAATCGCTCCGTACCCTTCATCCCATTGCTTCATGATGAAGCCATCAAGACCTTTGCGGCTTGGGAAGCAAAACAGGATAAAGTGGAATATTGACTCAGTCCCGTAGGGACGGCGGATGAATAGGCAGGGGTGAAAAGCAATGCAACCCCTGCCAACAAGCAAAAAATCCGATTATTAATTCAAAACATTTTTGAACCATTTGTTCAAAAAATCGTAATTTTGCAGCCGCAAATCGCAAGATTCAGCGAAGCTAAATCAAGCCGCACCACGCTGAGATGAAGACAATGCGTTGACATCAAGGCCACTGCGGGAATCATAATCATCTGATCCGGAGGACATTCAAATGGAAAGGAGAATAGGCTCAGTCCTTATTTATGTGGGAAACCGTGAAGCCGCGCCCCAAGTCAACTCGGTGCTATCTCGTCACGCAGGCATCATCATCTGCCGCCAAGGCTTTCCCCGTGGTAATTATAGCATCATTTCCGTCATTTTCGAAGGCACCACCGATGAGATAGGTTCCCTCACGGGCCAGTTGGGTCGCATCGAAGGCATCGAGGTGAAGTCGGCGTTATTAAAAGGACGCGAGACACGAGACTTTTAGACACGAGACAGTCCCGTGTCCCATAGTCCCGCGTCCCGTGTCAAATAAACATTGAACAACAACTTAAAACTAAAAACTGATATGCAATTCCATCCCGAAAAATGTCGTATCCCCGACGAGCCTAACCGCCCGTTTATCTCCTCGGAAGAGATTTGGGACTACATCAACAACACCAAGAGCACCCCTGAACGTGTGCATGAAATCATCCAGAAGTCGTTGGATAAGAACCGCCTGACGATGGAGGAGACCGCAGTCCTCGTCAACACTACCGACCCCGAGCTGGTGGAAGAGATTAAGGAAGGCGCCCGCGAACTGAAACGCCGCATCTATGGCAATCGCATCGTGCTGTTCGCCCCGCTGTATGTGGGCAACTATTGCGTTAACAACTGCGTGTATTGTGGCTTCCGTTCCTCCAATAAGGAACAGATCCGTACCACGCTGACCGATGAAGAACTCATCCGTAATGTGGAGGCCCTTGAAGACGACGGCCAGAAGCGCCTTATCCTCGTCTACGGCGAGTCGCCGAAATACTCGCCCGAGTACATCGCCCATACCGTGAAGGTGACCTACGCCACCAAGAAAGGCAAGGGTAGCATCCGCCGCGTCAACATCAATGCTGCTCCTTTGGATGTGGAAGGCTTCCGTGTTGTGAAAGAGGCGGGCATCGGCACCTACCAGATCTTCCAAGAGACCTATTGCCCTGAGATTTACAACGAATACCACCCCGCCAATACCAAGAAGGGCGACTACAACTACCGCCTGACCTCAATGGACCGTGCTCAGCAGGCCGGCATCGACGACAACGGCCTCGGCATCCTCTTCGGCTTGTACGACTGGCGTTATGAGGTGCTGGCTATGATCCGGCACACCAACCACTTGGAGGCTTGCTTCAACGTGGGCCCGCACACCATTTCGTTCCCGCGCATCAAGGACGCT
Source organism: uncultured Bacteroidia bacterium (assembly GCA_902794155.1). GTDB lineage: Bacteria > Bacteroidota > Bacteroidia > Bacteroidales > F082 > Limimorpha. The sequence continues at coordinate 2,384 of CADBGN010000072.1, read as the reverse complement.
TCGGGCTTGAACATCGACAAGAAGTATTTCGTCGACGACGACACCTTCGAGAAGATCATCGCCATCTTCCGTCTGGCCGTGCCTTACACCGGCATGATTCTGACCGCTCGTGAGGACGCCGCCTTCCGCGCCAAGGCCATTGAATACGGTATCTCGCAAATCGACGGCGGCACCAACCTGCAGATTGGCGACTACAAATACCACCACGAGGAAGAGGAGAAGAACAGCGACAAGCAGGAGGACCAAAACCTGCACCGCGAGCAGTTCAAGATCGGTGACGACCGCTCGTTGGGCGACATCATCGACAAGCTCCTCGACCACGACTTCATCCCGAGCTTCTGCACCGCCTGCTACCGTCTGGGTCGCACGGGCGAGCACTTCATGGAGTTCAGTGTGCCGGGCTTCATCAAGCGCTACTGCACGCCGAATGCCATCCTCACTTTGAGCGAATATTTGGTGGATTATGCCACTCCTGAAGTTGCCGCCAAAGGCTGGAAGTGTATCGAAAACAACTTCAAGAACGTCGATCCGAAGTTCTTGGACGAGCTGAAGAGCCGCATCGAGCGCATCAAGAAGGGCGAGAGAGACCTGTATTTCTAAAAAGCAAGGTCCCTGAGCCTGCGGTCCCTGAGACCAATCGAAGGGTCGAAGGGCCGGTTCAAACAAGAAGGGCCTTTCGACAAGCTCAAGGACCCTTAAACCCTCCATTTAACATTATTAGATAGTGAAAAAGCCTCTGCTTATGGCAGGGGTTTTTTCTTTGTTTGACCTCATTTTCGCTCAATGATTGCCAAAAAAAGTAAGGACATTAGTTTTTGAGGTTGACTATTATATTATTGATTTTCAGTATAATCCGATAAGGACAATCCAAAAAAGTAGGGACATAGCCCCCTGGGGAGCCTCATGCCTCTTGACAAACGTTTTTTCTGTATATTTTTGCGATGACAAAAACGAAAAAGTCATGAAGACGTTTTTACACTCTTTGATCTTAACAGCCATCACTTGCCTCGCGCTGGCTTCCTGCGACAGCCCAACCAAGCGCATGGAGCAAGCCCAAGCCTTATATGAAGAAGGCCTGCAACTGCGCGAGCAACGCCGCTCCGAAGAGGCCGCCGAGAAGTTCCTGCAAGGGCTGGCCCTCGTGCAGCGTTCGGACAAGACTGCCGAGACCGTCCAGTTGGAAGGCCAGCTCTGCGACAACCTCGGTGCCATGTATCTCAAACACGGCCTTTTCGAGGATGCCTTCAAGCAGCACCAGCAGGCACTGAATTGTTTTAAGCAGACCGCCGACTCCACCGGCATGATGAACGCTTATCGCAACAGCGGTCGGGCGGTGCGGGCACAGGAGCAATACACCCAAGCCAAGCAATACTACGACTCGGCCTTCCGCGTTGCCACCTTCATCAACGACCAAGCCATGCTTGCTGACCTCTATCTCGAGATGGGTCGCGACTACTACATGGAGACGGGCAACTTCGCCAAAGGCATCGAGAGCGTCAACCAAGCCTTGGGAATTGGCCTCAGCGACAACGACACCGACATCGCCCACATGACCTTGGGCATCCTTTATTATTACTCGCGCGAAAACGAGAAGGCAAAGTACTACTTGAACCAAGCCCTTCGTAGCGAGCGCGCTGGACTGAAAATGTCGGTATATCAAACGCTTTACGCCATCGCCTACGGCGAGGGTGACTATCAGCAGGCGGTGAAATACCACACGCATTTTTCAGACAACTTGGTGCAAGCCGATGCGGAGCACTCCAGTGAGACCATGCAAAGAATCAAGGCGGAATATGAGTTGAAAGCCCAACAGAGCGAGTTGGAGAGCCTACACCGCACCCGCGATCTGAAACTCTATCTGATTATCGCCTTAGCTGTCATTGCCTTGCTCGTCATCCTCCTGATTGTGAGGAAGAAAATCAGCGACCACAAGTTGGAGATGGAGCACTTCGGGCGGCAGGTGGAGCGCGACCAGAACCGCATCCACGAGTTGGTGAGCGACATGGAAACCCTCATCCGCACCAACGACGAACTACGCCGCCAACAGCAGACCCTCCCGCCGAAGGATTTGATGTCGATTCAGAAAATCATGACGCGAAACAAGATTATGACCACTGCCCAAGCCCTCAGCGAGGAGGTGAACAACGACTCGCTCAACTTCGAGTTGACCGACAACGACTGGAAGGACTTCATCAGCCTGACGGACTTGATTTTCGACGGTTTCTCGCAGCGCCTCCTCAGCCTATATCCCAAACTCGGGCAATGGGACGTGCGCATCTGCTGCCTGTCGAAAAACGGCTTCTCCAACCATGTGATTTCCATACTGTTAGACACCCAAACCGACTCTTACTACAAACGCAAGGCAAGAATAAAGCAAATGAAGA
>CADBGN010000071.1 GCA_902794155.1 uncultured Bacteroidia bacterium | reverse complement strand
GAAGCAAGACATCGCCAACATGGTGGAAGCCGTGTGGAGCCTCGCCGACGCCGACGTGGAACACACCGACGGCTATCCAGGCTGGGCACCCAACCCCAACAGCGCCATCTTGGACGTTGCAGTGAACTGCTACAAGAAACGCTTCAAGAAAGATCCGAAGGTGCGCGCCATCCACGCCGGACTGGAATGCGGCCTCATCGGCGACAAGATCCCGGGCATGGACATGATCAGCTTCGGTCCCACCCTGCGCGGCGTGCACTCACCCGACGAGCGTTGCGAGATTGCCACCGTCCAGATGTTCTGGGATTTCATGTGCGACATCCTGAAGAACGTGCCTGCGACTGCTGAAATGCCTAAACCCAAGAAAATGTCTACCGCTAATAAGGCTGCAGCCAAGAAAGCTCAAAAAGCCGCCAAGAAGGAGACCAAGAAGGCAACTAAGAAAGCGACAGCCAAGAAAGCAGCCGAAGAAAAGGTTGCTGACGCGAAGGAAGCCCCTGCCAAGAAGGGCGCACGCACAAAAGCACCCGCCCAAAAGTCTCAAGCCAAGAAAGCCGTTGGCAGCAAGAAGACCGCTTCGGTTCAGAAAGCCGCTGTCAGCAAAGCCACGGCCAAGCAGGCTGCAGCCAAGAGAAACCCTATGAAGAAAGGCAAATAATAGAGGTTTAACCTGATTCGAAAGAGTCCGCCGGAGCTATCCGACGGGCTCTTTCTTTGTAATGCAACAAATAAAGCCCTTATTCAAATCATTTTATGATGTGAATAGCATCGTTTTTCGCCTCATTCATTCACCTACTATGCAAAAAAGGCTGCCTCCAATTGGGAAACAGCCTTTTCAGCTTTTGCAAGCATTTTTTGTTGATATAAAAGTCAGAAGAATTTGGTCTTCAGCAGTCAGCCATCAGCAGTCAGCCTTAGTACTACAAAGCTGATAGCTGATAGCTGACGGCTGATTGCTTACAGCTAAAGAAGCTTAATTCAATTTCATTTCGAACAGTTACTTACCATATTTACTTCGTCTTTTCCGGCCAAGCAGGAATCTCTGGAATGTCAGGATAACTCTTCATCTGCTCAAGGATGACTTCGATGGCTTTGTTGAGCTGGTCGTCGATGCCCTCAAACTCGCGAGCGGGATCGTTGTCGACGACGATGTCGGGGTCCACGCCATAGCCTTCAATGACCCAGTTGCCTTTCTCGTCGAAGGGAGCGAACTCGGGACGGGTCAGCGAGCCACCATCAATGAAAGGCAGGCTACCACGGATGCCGACCACACCACCCCACGAGCGCATACCGATAGTAGTACCGATTTTGTGCTTCTTGAACTGATAGGGGAACAAGTCGCCGTCGGAGGCGGAGTACTTGTTGAACAGCAACACCTTGGGGCCGAGCATCATCTTGGTGGGCTTGGTCTCAGGCTCTCCGTTGCGCATCACGTCATACATGGACAGCTCGCGGCGCAGACGTTCCACAATCATCGGGCTGACGTTGCCACCACCATTGCCGCGGTCGTCGATGATGAGGGCCTTCTTGTCGAGTTGGGGATAGAAGTACTTGGCGAACTCGTTCAAGCCTTCCACACCCATGTCGGGGATATGGACGTAACCCACCTGACCATTGGTGGCCTTGCTCACCTTCTCCACGTTGCCTTGCACCCAGTTGTAGTAGTAAAGGCCCGTTTCGTCAGCAATGGGACGCACCACCACATCGCGGGTGCCACTCTCAGAAGCTTTACCATTTAAGGTCAGCAACACTGCCTTGTCGGCCTTGCCGATGAGAGCGGCATACATGTCTTTCATGCCCTTGGTACTCTGTCCATCGATGGCGATGATGTAGTCGCCTTCCTTGGCGTTCACGCCCACCTCGGTCAGCGGCGAACGGGTCTTCTCGTTCCAGTTCTCTCCTTTCAAAATTTTGTCGATCTGGTAGTAACCCGACTTGTCGCGGTGGATGCGGCAGCCCAGCATACCCATGGGGATGCGCTCAGGCTTCACACGGTCTCCTTCACCCACATAAGCGTGGCCGATGTTGATCTCACCAATCAGTTCACCAATGAGGTAATTCACATCGTTGCGGTCGGCGCAATAGGGCAACAGCTTGCCGTATTTCTCCTTCATCGCAGGCCAATCCACGCCGTGCATATTGGGCGCATAGAAGAAGTCGCGCATCTGGCGCCAGGCCTCGTTGTAGATCTGCGTCCACTCGGTGCGCAGCTCCACCCACTTCTTCATGTTGGAGAGGTCGATGGCATCATCGCCCTTGCCACCTTCACCAGGCTTACCACCACCAGGCATGGGGCCTTTAGGCGCGTTAACCACCTTATAACCACGACCTTCACGCATGAGCATCTTGCTGCCATCGGCCGAAAGTTCATAGCCGAAGCCACCAATGGAGGTGCATTTTTTCGACTTGGCGTCAAAATAGCCAAGGCCACCACCGTTACGTCCGACAGCCACATAATACAAACCATCTTCAACGCCTGTCAGGTTCCAATATCTACCTGCGTTGACGGGAAGCACCACTACCCTATTGTTGATACCCTCGAAGTCAATCTTCACTTCCTTGATCTCTTTCTTGCCTTCAAAGGTCCCTGAGCCTGTCGAAGGGCCTTTCTTTCCATCTTTCTTGTCTTTCTTGCCTTTCGGACTGTCAGGTTTCTGAGAGCCGTCCTTTGCCTCATCTTTTGCTTCTTCCACCTTCACCTCATCGTTTTCGGTCAAGAATGGCGATGGTGTATCTTTCTGTAAAGTAATCAGATATATTTTCGACATATCGGTATAGACATGATTCCATTCCAACCAACCGTAGGTCGGGCGAAAATCGCGCTCAGAGGTGAAATACAAGTAGTTGCCGTTCTTGTCGAAGGCAGGCGAAGAGGCGTTGTACCAGCCATCAGTGACGACCTCATCCTTACCCGAATCCACGTTGTAGATGTGGATGCGGCTCACGGAGAAAGTGCTCGGCATGGCGTACGCAATCCAGCGGCTGTCGGCCGACCAGCAGAAGTCGTCCATCTCACCGGCCAAACTGTGCGCCACCTCTGTGACTTTCTTGGAAGCCACATCAACCATGTTGATACGGTTCATCTTGTCGGACCAAAGGATCTTCTTGCTGTCAGGCGACCAAGCCATGTCATACTTGTAAGTATCCGAATTCGATGTCAGTTGGATGGCTTCCTCCTTGCCGTCTTGGGCTTGGATATAGATTTCATCCTCGCCCGTGCGATCACTGATGTAGGCGATGTATTTGCCGTCGGGCGACCAAGCCACATTGCGGTCATGGGCGTTGTCGCTTTGGGTCAGATTCCTCGTGATGCCCGACTTGACCGGCACGGTCCACACATCGCCACGGGCACCGAAGGCCACGCGCTTGCCATCAGGGGAAATCGTGCTCGAATTGATGAACTGGCTAGCATCCACATATTTGGTACGCGTCGACTTGTTGTCGTTGGCCATCTGCACAGGAATGGGATACACTTTGCCGTCGGCAAGGTTATAGCGGAACAGCTGACCGCCGTTTTCATAGACGATGTCCTTGTCGCCGAGCGAAGGCCACTTGATGTCATAATAGGTGTAATCCGTTACCTTGGTCGTCTGTTTCGTGCTACGGTCGTAGCAGAACAGGTTCATCGTGCGGTCGCGGTCGGAGCAGAAGTACACTTTGTTGCCGACCCACATTGGGAAGATGTCCTGTGCGTTGTTGTTGGTGATGTTCTCAATCATCTTCGACTTGAAGTCGTAAATCCACACATCGTCGGCCATGCCGCCACGGTAGTATTTCCATGTGCGGAACTCACGCATCACGCGGTTGTAGGCAATCTGTTTGCCATCGGGTGAATACGAAATCCAGCCGCCTTCGGGTAGTGGTAACTGCTCGGCCAAACCGCCATTGATGTTGGCAATGAAAAGCTGACCCACGAAGTCGTCCCAACTCTCCTTGCGGGAGCGGAAGACGATGTTCTCGTTATCCTTCCATGCCATGACGATGTTGTTCGGGCCCATGCGGTCGCTGATGTCGTCACGACCCAAGGTAGGTGTGTAAGTCAGTCGCGTGGGAGTACCGCACTCAGGATATGGCATCACATAGACTTCGGTGTTGCCGTCGTATTGTGCAGTAAAAGCCAAATGTTTGCCATCGGGCGAAAAGCGCGCGAACATCTCATAGCCTAACGGGTCGTTGGTGATTTTGTGGGCAATGCCGCCCTTGATGTCGACGGAGTACAAATCTCCGCCATAGCTGAACACCACGTTGTTGCCGTGGATGGTCGGGAAGCGCAACATTTTGGCTTCCTCTTGGGCGGTCATAGTGAATGCGCCCATCATTAAGATTGACAAAAACAAGGATTTGATTTTCATAGTATTAAGAATTTGTATCATTATCGATAGTCCGACAAAAATACAAAGATAATACAATCAAAACAATCTATTAGGGAATTATTACTCTATCCTCACCCGTCTCAAATCCAAGAGATTGATCGGGTTGCTTCCCAAGTCCTTCACGCGCTTGTTGACAAAACGCAGCACCTCATCGTAAAACAGTACCACCACAGGGGCATCCTGCATCATCAGGCTGTCCATCTCAGTATAGTAATGGGCTCGCTGTTCCATGTCGTTGCAAAGCAAGGCCTTGTCGAACAACTTATCATATTGAGGATTGGTGTAATGGCAGTAATTCGGTCCAGACGGAGCAAAATTGGAGGTGGTAAACAAGGAAAGGTAGTTCTCCGCATCGGGATAGTCGGCCACCCATGAGGAGCGGAAGAACGGCATGCTGCCGTTGGCTCTCATGCTACGCATCGTGGCAGGCGGCATCACCTCCATCTTACACTGCATGCCAATCTGCTCCACCTGGCTCTGCACGAACTTGCCGATGTCGGCATAATCAGCTACCGTGGATAGTTGGAGCAGATAGCCTTCCAAATGGTTCTCGGCCACCAGACGCTGGGCGCGCTTCAAGTCGTAGCCATAACCAATCGTGTTCTTGTGACCAGGTAAACCCACTGGAATCATGCCACCCGTGCCAGGCTCGCCGATGCCGTTGCGCAGATACCGCAACATCTTCTCGCGGTCGATACAAAGGTTGACGGCTTGCCGCATAGCCTTGGCTCGTTCGGGGCCTAACTCATCGTTGGGATCGATGAAGAAGGAGAAATACTCGGTGTTCAAATAGGGTTCTGTAATCAGCTCGATTTTGTCTTCGTACTTTTTGCGCAGGTTGCCGTCGTAAGTCAGTAGTTCGTCCTTGTAGCGCGCATCGATGCCCGACATGAAGTCGAATTTACCCTTGATGAATTCCAAGAAAGCCACCTGTTTGTCGATGAGAAAACTGACGGAGACGGCATCAATGTAGGGCAGCCTCTCCCCTGCCTCGTCGCGCTCGAAATAGTTAGGGTTCTTGCGGAAGACCAGTTTCACATTCTCCTTCCAATACTGGAACTTGAACGGTCCCGTCCCCACTGGATGGCTGCGGAAGTCGTCGCCATAATACTCAATGGCTTCGTGCGGCACCACCGAGGCGTAGGTCATCGAAAGAATGCCCAAAAACGGCGGGAACGGCTTCGCCAACTCGATTTGGAAGGTGGTGTCGTCCAAGGCAGTGAAAGCATAATGGTCATCGTCGTGTTTGACCGATGAAAAAATCCACAAGCCAGGGGAATTCAAGCTCTTGTCGACCACACGATTGAAGGAATAGACGAAGTCTTGGGCGGTTACAAAACGAGCATTATTGGTCGGCGTTTCGACAAGCTCAACGACCTTAGCTTCTTCGTGCTGTGAAGGTCCCTGAGCCTGTCGAAGGGCCGACTGATAAAAGCAAGTATCCTCATGAAACTGCACATCATCCCTCAAATGAAAGGTATAGGTCTTACCGTCCTCGCTGATGTCCCACGACTTGGCCACCATAGGGACAAGGTTCATCTTGTCGTCGAAGGCCACAAGACTGTTGAACACTTGGTTGCAGGCCCAGATGTGCGGCAAGTCCTTGGCATAGATCGGGTCGAGAGTGAGAATGCCAGCAGATTCGTTGTACTTAAAGATGGCGAGACCTTCCTCAGAATCTTGGCGTTTGCCGCAAGAAACAAGCAACAGCAAGGTCAATATCCCAAGGAACACCTTCCGCATAATCACTTCACTTTGAAACCAATCACCTCAGGATGCAAGTTGTTCAGATACTTGTTGTAATCCAAGTCGTTCGTGTCCTGTTCCTTCTCCAAAGCAAGGTCGAGCACTTCCATCATGTTCTCCACATAGTGGAAGTTCAATCCGTTGATGTAATCTTCCTTGATGTCCTTGATATCGTGCTCGTTGTCGATGGAGAGGATGAGGTCGGTCACGCCGTTGCGCTTGGCGGCAAGGATCTTTTCTTTCACGCCACCCACTGGCAGCACACGACCGCGTAGGGTAATCTCGCCCGTCATGGCCAGGTTGCTCTTCACCTTGCGTTGGGTGAAGGCGGAGGTCAGAGCAGTGAGCATGGTGATACCCGCCGAAGGACCGTCCTTGGGCGTGGCACCTTCTGGAATGTGGACATGCACGTTCCACGCCTCAAACACGTCGGGATTGATGTTGAGTTGCGATGCGTGTGCCTTGATAAACTCGTAGGCGATGGTAGCGGATTCCTTCATCACCTCGCCGAGGTTGCCCGTCAGCGAGAGGTGTCCTCCGCCACGGCTCAGACTGACCTCAATGGACAGGATCTCGCCGCCCACCTGGGTCCAAGCCAAGCCTGTGGCCACACCCGGCATGGTGTGCTTCACTTCATCCTCATCATGGTGCATCGGCACGCCGAGCACCTTACGGATGTCGTCCATTGTAATCTTCTTGTCGAACTGCTCTTCAGTGACGACCTGCTTGGCACGGAAGCGCATCATGTCGCCGATACGGCGCTCCAGGTTACGCACGCCCGCCTCACGAGTATAGTCGTCGATGATGTGCATGACGATATCCTTCGGGAAGGTGATTTGCTTGGCGTCGAGGCCGTGTTCCTTCATCTGCTTGGGGATAAGATGGCGCTTGGCAATCTCGTATTTCTCTTCGCGCAGGTAGCCACTCAAGTCGATGATTTCCATACGGTCGCGCAAGGCGGGATGGATGGTCGAGAGGTTATTGGCCGTGGCGATGAAAAGGATCTTCGAGAGGTCGTAGTCCAGTTCAATGAAGTTGTCGTAGAAGGTGTTGTTCTGTTCAGGGTCAAGGATTTCCAAGAGCGCTGCCTGCGGGTCACCTTGTACATTGTTGCCGCTCACCTTATCGATCTCGTCAAGGACGAAGACGGGGTTGCCCGACTTCACCTTGCGCAAGTTCTGGATGATACGGCCCGGCATGGCACCGATATAGGTCTTACGGTGACCGCGCAACTCTGACTCGTCACGCACGCCGCCCAATGACATTCTGACATATTTGCGGTTCAAGGCACGGGCGATAGACTTACCCAAAGAGGTCTTGCCCACACCAGGAGGTCCGACGAGACAGAGGATCGGCGACTTCATGTCGTTGCGCAGTTTCAACACGGCTAGGTGTTCGACGATGCGGTCCTTCACCTTGTCCAAGCCATAATGGTCAGCGTCAAGGATACGTTGGGCGCGTTTCAGGTCGAAATTGTCCTTGGTGTATTCTTCCCACGGCAGGTCGACGAGATATTGCAGATAATTCAGTTGTATGCCATATTCCGCGGCTTGCGGATTAGTACGTTCCAGTTTCTTCAACTCACGGTCGAAGACCTCAGCCACTTCCTTCGACCATTTCTTCTTTGCTGCCTTCTCCGTCAGTTCCTTGACATCCTGCTCATTGGGGCTACCGCCCAATTCCTCCTGGATAGTGCGCAGCTGCTGGTTGAGGTAATACTCGCGCTGTTGCTTATCCATGTCGACACGCACCTTGCTTTGGATTTGCTGCTTCAGCTCCAGCATTTGCTGTTCCTCAGTCAGGACGCTCAGCAAGTCGGTGGCCATTTGGTTCAGTGTACGCGCCTCCAAGAGGGCTTGTTTGGTAGGCATCTCTGCCTCCACATTGCTGGCCACGAAGTTCATCAAAAACACAGGATCTTCGATACTCTTGATGGCGAAGCCAGCCTCTTGCGGCAGGTTGCGCGAACGCCCGATGACCTGAATGGCCAACTCCTTGACCGACTGCACCAATGCATTGAATTTCTTTGTATTGGGAATTTCTTCGGCCACGGCATACGGAACGACTGCAGCCTTCAGATATGGCTCAGTCTGGGTAGTCGCCACCACCTCAAAGCGGCGTTTGCCTTGGATGATAACCGTCGTGTTGCCATCGGGCATCTGCAGCGTCTTGATGATCTGGGCGGTAGTACCCACCTTATATAAATCTTCAAGCAAGGGGTCTTCAACGTCAGCATTGGTCTGCGCGATGACTCCAATAGCCTTGCGTTTCTTATAGTATTCCTTGATCAGTCGGATGGACTTGTCGCGTCCCACGGTGATGGGGATGATGACACCCGGATAGAGCACCGAGTTACGCAAAGGCAATATAGGAAGCTCTTCCGGCACCTCTTCGTCCTGACCGAGGCGCTCGTCCTCAATAGTCAGCACGGGGATGAACTCAGAGTTTTGGTCCATCATATCGGAAAACAATTCAGTATCTAACTTAAAACTCATAGATTCATTTTGAAATGTGGGCGACATTTTGTCAGTCTGCCGTCGTTTTACACCTTATATTATATATGGCGCAAAGATACGACAATAATGATGCCAAGGCAAAAAAAAAGCCCTCGCGACTGGCAAGAGCTTCATTCTTTTGATATGGTTCAACTTACTTGGCTTCCTTCTTCTCGAAGAACTTCTTGTACTTGTTGTTGAACTTATCAACACGACCGGCGCTGTCGACGAGCTTCATCTTACCCGTATAGAAGGGGTGTGATGCGCTGGAGATTTCGAGCTTCACCAGAGGATATTCGTTGCCGTCTTCCCACTTGATGGTTTCCTTAGTGTTGATGGTCGAGCGCGACATGAAGGTCACATCATTCGACATATCTTTGAAAACAACCAGTCTGTAATTCTTAGGGTGAATGTCTTTTTTCATCGCTTACTTTCCTTTTGATTTTGAGTGTGCAAAAGTACAACATTTTATTGGAATGGCAATCGTTTTGGAGATTTTTTTTTGCACAATACACCAATAAACTAAATTTCAATGATTTACGCTACAAATTACGCCTCTTTACGATTTCTCGGGATGCAAATAATTCATTAGAATTGCCCGCCTTATGTCATAATTCATTTCCACTGCGAGCACTTTTTCGGGATCGACACCAAAATCGGCAAGCGTGCGCGTCACCAATGACTTGAAACTGCTGTCCAGACCTGCCATAAGCACGTAATCAAAGTCAGCATCGACGATGGACTCCACTGGATCGACATTCATTCCGACTCGACGGTACTCCCAATAATAGGGATCAATCCACCCTGTGATTTCCACCTTGCCCGTGGCCTCCAGCCGGCGGTACATCTGCTGTCCAAAAGTACCTGCGCCACCGATGACGACCTTCTTCCCTTCTATATTCCTATTGTAAATGCTATTCAACACCATGGCGTTGGCAATATTGGTAATGCCACCGCAACGCACGATATAGACTGCCAACATCGCATCATCGACTTGCTTTTTCAATTGATAATCAGCAGGATAGTACTTGACCGCATTTTGCAAATAATAGTAAACCGACTTCAGTCGTTCCGCTTCGATAGACAAGCTTGTCATCGACTTAAGCATCGAATCGGAACGTTGACGGTAATGGTAGGCATAATTGTCAGTCAATACAATCTTCTTGGCAGCAAGCATGGCAGGATAGACCGCCGCTCCGTCTTCCATCACCGAGAACCCATCCTTAACAACCATTTGGTATGGGATGATAGCCTCACGACGGAAAAGTTTGTTCCAATGGTAAGTGGTCACGCCAAAGCGAAAGAAGCTACCATACGACATCATGTTTTTGCGCAGAAACTCCATGGACTCTCCTTCATAAACCCCAGACGGCAATGCATTTTGAAGGTACATCGACTTACGATACAGGTCGCGTGTGCAACCACCAACCGCAATATCTGCATCACAAGCCGTGATTGTGTTGAACATCGACTGGAAAAAGCCGGAGCCCACCCAGTCGTCGCCGTCCACGAAGCCGATATATTCGCCTTGGGCTATCTTCACGCCAGCTTTCCTGGCCGTAACGATACCTCCGTTTTCTTTATGGATTACCTTGATCCTTTTGTCTTTGGAGGCATAAAGGTCGCAAATCTGCGGGCAACGGTCGGGCGAGCCATCGTCGACCAAGATGATTTCGAGATTCTGATAAGTCTGTTGCATGAGGCTCTCGATACAGTGCCCCACATACCTTTCTATCCCGTAAATCGGGACAATGACGCTGATTAAAGGTTGATTCATATTGATTGGTTTTTGTTGTCTAGGTTTCATCTAAAAAAACATCGTCCTAACGAGAGGAGCACACCGCCCTGACCGTCCGACCGTATGCCCTACCAAAGGTGTTGTAGAGGTCGCAATCCTCAAAACTGATGATGAATTGGAAGCCTTTGACACCGTCAGGAGCGGACTTGTAGAGCGTACTTGACCAATAGGAACCTTCGTCGTCGATGAGGCGAGACTCTTCGTCAAACTGGCTATCCCCTGCAGGCAGGAAGATGCTATTGCCATTACGAGCAGTGAAAAGACATCCTTTCACTCCATTTATTGTAGTCCATGAATGGGTGCATTTTCTCAACAGTTCGACCCATTGGTTATAGGTCGGAGTGGACCAGCCCTCACCCCAGTTGGCCGTGGCGGCATCGTCATTGGTTTGAAGGGTGACCAAATCGTCAGTGAAACCATTGAAACCAAAATCAGATTTGCTACAATACTTTGTGAGCAGTTTGTAGTCACCTTTGCAGTATTTATAGGTGCTCCAATTATAGGTGGCTTTCGGTGCAGTCTCACCCCAAGCAAAATAATCGCCGTATTGATCGGGGCTTTCGGCGCCCACGTTGCAAGTCGCCCACATCGTGCCGCTCGGCAAACCAAGGTCGATGTAATCGTGGCCTTTATAGGTGCCGTTACCGGCATTGTGTTTCTTGCATCCAGCGGTGCAAACTAATCCTATCACTAGCATTAAAGCTGCTATGGTTTTTATGGTTTTTTGCATTATACGATGTTTTTGATTTAAGGTTGCAAAGGTAGCGATTTTCATGGGAAAACAAGTGTTATTCCATAGAAAAACCTAAATATTTCAAAAAAGGTTGGGCACATGGTTTTATTTCTTATCTTTGCAGCAAAATAAACGAGTTAAACTTAATCAACAAATTATAAACCAATACATTAAACAACAAATTGTAATGAAACAGGCTTTTAATTTCAACGCAGGTCCCTGCGTATTGCCCAAGCAGGCTATCGAAAGCACCGTCAAGGCGCTCTATGATTTCGACAACACCGGTATCGGTATCGCCGAGATTTCTCACCGCACCCCGGGTTGGGAGCGCATCATGGCTGAGACTCGTCAACTGTGGCGCGACCTCCTCAACATCCCTGAGGAGTACGAAGTTCTCTTCCTCGGTGGTGGTGCCAGCACACAGTTCTTCACTGTGCCCGCCAACCTCATGAAGACCAAGGCCGCCTACCTCCAGACC
>CADBGN010000070.1 GCA_902794155.1 uncultured Bacteroidia bacterium | reverse complement strand
CGCGGGGGCGCACCTCTTCCCATTCCGAACAGAGAAGTTAAGCCCCGCCGCGACGATGATACTGCGGGAGACCGTGGGAAAGTAGTTCGCCGCCCACCCCTAACGACAACCCCGACAGCAAATGCTGCCGGGGTTCGTTGTTTTTATGCTGTCGCTTTGCATGCCTATCACTTTTTTTCCTATCTTTGCTCCAAATAATCCTAAAACTTAAATATATGAAAAGAAATCTACTTATGATGATTGCCTTGCTGGCAACAATGATGCCTATGCAGGCTCAAGAATCGGTGAAGCTCATCTTCACGGCGATTACTTCGAACGGTAGCTATTCCCCGTTTACCTATGTAAGTGCAACGAACTTGACTCGCGGATGGACAGAGACCCTTATGTATCCTGATACGGTGCTTGTGCTAACTTCAAGCGTTGGGATCGATGAACAACAAAACTTCGCTGGTTTGAGGCTTGGCGAAGCATTCCCAAATCCTTTCAATAAAGAAACGAATGTTTTGCTCGATATGCCTGAAAATGGTGAAACTCTTATTCAGCTTTTTGATATTAATGGGGTTATCGTGGCTTCTGAGCAAGCCTATTTGGCGGCTGGAACACATAAGCTGAAAGTTTTTCTTTCCATGCCTTCAATAGCATTCTTATGTGTTACGACAAACTATGGACGGTATGTGACTCGACTGCTGAATACAGGTTGTGGCGGAGAGAATCGCATCTCCGTTGAGACAATAGGTGCTCCATCGCCATGTCCTATGCGTGGCTCTTTAATGGGCGACTTTGAACCTGGTGATGTAATGAGTTATGAGGCCGTGTTAGTGAGTGGCAACGATTCCTTGTGGAGTGAGGTGATTACGCAAGAACAATTCTCCGATGAGACCATCGTGCTGGTGTTTCCCAATACAGGACCGATTGGAATAATTGAAGGTAAGTTCACGGTGGATGCAAATGGCACCAAGGTCTATTTCTCGCAAGGCAATCTTCAATACATCGGTAGTGCAACTCCACCATACTGGAAGTTTGCCGAAAGGCAATGGGAATGTTTGGGTAATAACGGACAAGGTAGTGCTAGTCAAAACGTTGACCGTGACCTTTTCGGATGGGGTACCAGCGGTTGGAATAATGGAAATGTTTATTACCAGCCTTGGAATACCAACAATTCCGATGGAACACTTTATGGTCCTAGAGGTGAATTTGATTTGACAGGCGATTATGCCCAAAGCGACTGGGGCGTTTACAATCCAATTAGCAATGGCGGCAACATGGCAGGTCGGTGGCGCACATTGACGACGGATGAATGGGGTTATGTCTTTACTCGGCGCAGTACCTCCTCTGGTATCCGTTTTGCCAAGGCACGAGTGGCAGGCATGAATGGTATGATCTTGGTGCCTGATGATTGGAGTGAGAGCATCTATGATTTACACAATACCAACAATGGAGATGCGAGCCACACCAGTAATATCATAGATGCCACTCAATGGGCGACGTTGGAAGATGCTGGAGCGGTCTTCCTGCCCACTGCCGGCTATCGGTACGGGAATTCGGTCTTTGAAGTGGGTAATGGTGGCAATTACTGGTCGGCATCATGTTATATTGAAGAAGACAAAATCGAAGGATTCGCTCGCGGTATGTACTTTGATTACGGCTATTTTGATCCAATTGATGGCTACGACCGTTATGGTGGCAGATCCGTGCGCTTGGTGTGCCCCGCTGAGTAAATCAGGTTGCATATTTAATTTTTTAAGTTATTCAACGTTTTTTCCTATCTTTGCCCGTTCTAATGAAATGAAGCAAACCATATAACCTATGATAGACGTTAAGTTTTTAGTCAAGAACCCTGATGTGGTTCGCGAGAATATCAAGAAGAAATTCCAAGACAACAAGTTACCCCTCGTTGATGAGGCCATCAACTTATACACACAATATTGCGACTGCCAGCAGCGCGCCGACGACCTGCGCTCACAACGCAACTCTATTTCCAAGGAAATCGGCATCCTCTTTAAGAACAAGGAAATAGAGAAAGCCAATGAGATGAAAAAGCTCGTCGAGGCCAATGCCCAAGAGCTGGAGTCGCTCGGCAAGCAACAGACCTCGCTTATGGAGCAACTGACCAAGGTGATGTATGCCATCCCGAACATCATCGCTCCTGAAGTGCCGATAGGAAAGGACGACACCTTCAACGTAGAGAAGGAACGCTTTGGCGAGCCTGTGGTGCCTGACTTCGAGGTGCCTTACCATGCCGACATCATGGCCAAGTTCAATGGCTTGGATTTGGATTCGGCTCACCGCGTGGCTGGCAACGGTTTCTATTACCTTATGGGTGATATTGCGCGACTGCATTCCGCTGTCATCACTTACGCCCGCGACTTCATGATCGATCGTGGTTTCACCTATTGCATTCCGCCTTTTATGGTCCGCAGTGAGATTGTCTCTGGAGTGATGAGTTTTGCCGAGATGGATGCCATGATGTATAAGATCGAAGGCGAAGACCTCTATCTCATTGGCACCAGTGAACACTCCATGATTGGCAAGTTCATCGACCAAATCGTTCCTGAAGAATCCCTGCCGCTGACACTGACGAGCTATTCACCATGCTTCCGTAAGGAAAAAGGCGCTCACGGCATCGAGGAACGCGGCGTATACCGCATCCACCAGTTTGAGAAACAGGAGATGGTGGTGCTCTGCAAGCAAGAGGATGCCGACTACTGGTACGAGCAAATGTGGAAGAACACGGTTGACCTGTTCCGCTCAATGGACATCCCCGTTCGCACGTTGGAATGCTGCTCTGGTGACTTGGCTGACTTGAAGGTGAAATCGTTGGATGTGGAGGCATGGTCACCGCGTCAGAAGAAATACTTCGAGGTGGGTAGCTGCTCTTACCTTGGCGATGCCCAAGCTCGCAGACTGAAGATCAGAATCAAAGGCAAGAACGGCAACTACTTTGCCCATACTTTGAATAATACCGTGGTCGCTCCGCCGCGCATGTTGATTGCCTTCTTGGAGAACAACCTCCGCGCCGATGGTTCTGTGGCCATCCCGAAAGCCCTGCAACCCTACATGGGCGGAAAGACCGAAATCAGATGAGTTTTTAGCTGTTAGCTTTTAGCAATTAGCCATTAGCTTTTGAGCTACTAAGCTAATAGCTAATGGCTAACAGCTAAAAGCCAGCAAAAAGGAAAACTATGGATATATCAGTTGTTGTACCGCTGTTGAATGAAGCCGAGTCATTGCCCGAACTTGAATCATGGATCCGTAGGGTGATGGAAGAGCATGGCTTCTCCTACGAAATCGTCTTCGTCGACGATGGCTCCACCGACAATTCTTGGGCTATCATTCAAGGTCTTGCGGAGGCCAATTCCAATGTGAAGGCGCTACGTTTCAGGAGAAACTATGGCAAGTCGCCGGCTTTGAACGAAGGCTTCAAGGTCGTCGAAGGCGACGTGGTCATCACCATGGATGCCGACCTCCAGGACAGCCCCGATGAGATCCCTGAACTCTATAAGATGATCAAAGAGGATGGCTACGACCTCGTTTCGGGCTGGAAGAAGGTGCGTTACGACTCCAAGCTGATGAAAAACATCCCCTCGAAGTTCTTCAACTGGACCACACGCAGGATGTCGGGCATCAAATTACACGACTTCAATTGTGGCCTGAAGGCTTATCGCAACGAGGTGGTGAAGAATATTCAGGTGTATGGTGAGATGCATCGCTACATCCCTGTCATTGCTAAGATGAATGGCTTTGGCCACATCGGGGAGAAGGTGGTACATCACCAGAAGCGTAAATATGGCAGCAGTAAGTTCGGCCTAAGTCGTTTCTTCCGTGGATATCTTGACCTGCTCACCATCAACTTCATCTCGAAGTTCAGCAATCGGCCTATGCATTTCTTTGGCATGTTGGGCTCTATAACATTCTTAATTGGTTTTGGCATTGCAGTATATTTGACCTGCACACGATTGTTCGGTCATGTTTATGGAATGACCCGCAGACCTTTATTCTACTTTGCATTGTTAGCCATCATCATTGGCGTGCAACTGTTTTCAACGGGTTTTCTTGCTGAAATGATCACCTCGACGCAACGCGAAAAGCGCGTGTATTCCATTTCAGAGCGAATCAATGCATGATTAAACAAAAAAAAGCCTGCCCTCTATAGATTCCTACGGGAATGACATAGAGGGCAGGTTTTTTTGTGCTAGTTAATACAATTCGTCGAAACCGCCGTCAATACTTTCATCGAAACTGTCGCCGAACTCATCGTTGAATTCCTCCTCATCGAATTCATCCTCAAACTCATCAAATGGGGAGTCGTCGGCAAAATCGTTGTTGTCCCAATCGAAGTCGCGCTCAAGTTTCGACTCGTCAAATTCGTCTTCTTCCTCGTGTCCGCTGATGAAGCTGTCAATCTCATCGTCGCTCATCTTGTCGAAATTGACATCCAAAAGGGCGGAGTCGTTGATGGCACGGCCCATCGACTTCAGTTCACGCATCACGGAAGGGGAGACATAGAACTCGTCAATGTTCTCTTCGCAGTATTTCAGGTATTTGGGGTCTTTTTCATACACCTCGGCAATGGTCATGCCCTCGTATTTGCCAAAGGTGAAAACTGAATCAATGTCATAGAATTTCATATTATTTCCTTTCTTTTTTGTCAGTTAATAGTGTCTTTTTCAGTCCGCAAATATCATGCATTTTTCTGTTTTTCGCAACAAAAACCTACTTTTTGAAGGCAAAAAACACGGCGAGGATGATGAACAGGAATGAAATGATATGGTTCCACCGGAAGGTCTCCGTCTTGAACACCGTAATCACGATGATGGTGAAAACGGTCAACGAGACGGCTTCTTGTATGACTTTCAGCTGGATAAGATTGAATGGGCCTCCGTTTTGCATGGCGCCAATACGGTTGGCGGGAATCATGAAGGAATATTCGAACAAGGCGACACCCCACGACATCAGGATGACGAGAACGAGTGGCCAGTCTTTGGAACTGGGGACGATTTCGAGTAGTTTGAGTTGGCCGTACCAGGCAAAAGTCATGAATACGTTGGAGACAATAAGCAATAGGATAGTGTAAATGCCTTTCATGGTTGATGTTAGTTTTGGGGCGCAAAAATACTGCTTTTTATGCCACGATGATGCGTTTTTATTTGTCTATTTGGTCAGGAAAGGGGCGGAAGCAGCATAATAATTGCTAATTTTGCAATTTGAAAACCGAATCAACATGAATGCTACCATCATACTTGCCGTTTTTGTTTTTTATACCATCCTTTTGTTTGTGATTTCGCACTTCACGGCGCGGAAGTCTGACAACAATGCTTTTTTCCGTGGTAACAAGAGCTCACCGTGGTTTGTTGTGGCCTACGGCATGATTGGCGCCTCTTTGTCGGGCGTGACATTCATGTCGGTGCCAGGTGGCGTTTATACGGGGCAGTTCACCTATATGCCTTTGGTTTTTGGCTATGTGCTGGGTTATGCGGTGATTGCCCTTATATTGCTTCCACTGTATTACCGGCTGAACCTGACTTCCATCTATTCCTATCTTGAGATGCGATTTGGACCAAGGTCGGAGAAGACGGGTGCGGCGTTTTTCATCCTGTCGCGTCTGTTGGGCTCGGCCTTGAGGATGTACCTTGTTGTCTTTGTGCTGTATGAGTTCGTCTTCAAAGATTGGGGCGTCCCGTTTTGGGTACCCGCTGTGATCTTCATTGCCATCATCTTGCTTTACACCTTCAAGGGCGGCATTAAGACGGTGGTTTGGACGGATACCTTACAGACGACATTCCTATTGCTGGCAGCCTTTCTGACGGCATGGTTCATCCTAAAGAACTTGAACATCTCGTTGGGCGACCTGCTGAAATCCGCCTCTGCAAAAGGGTATACCAAAGTGTTTGAGACGGATTGGACGCACAACAAGTTTTGGGTGAAGCAACTGCTGAGTGGCATGTTCATCACTATCACCATGACGGGTCTGGACCAGGATATGATGCAGAAGAATTTGACTTGCAAAAACCTGCGTGATGCCCAAAAGAATGTGATGACTTCGAGTTTGTTGTTCGTTGTGGTCAATGCGCTCTTCCTTTGCCTAGGTGCCGCTTTGATCTATTATGCCCAACAGACGGGATTCCAACTGCCTGTGAACGAAGCAGGTGTGGTGGTCAACGACAAGATCTTCCCCTCGGTGGCCTTCTCCTTGAGTAAGTTTACGGCCATCGTTTTTGTTATTGGACTTGTGGCTGCTGGCTATTCCAGCGCCGACGGCACCTTGACGGCCTTGACGACCACCTTCTGTTTCGATTTCATGCACTTCGACAAGAAACAGCTGACGGAACAGCAGATTACGCAACGCCGCAAATGGATCCATGTGGTCTTTGCATTGCTATACTTGCTGGTTATCATTGCATTCCGACCTTTTCATAATGAGTCGTTGATAGATAAGGTATTCGATATTGCGGGTTATACTTACGGGCCATTGTTGGGTTTGTACACCTTTGGCTTGTTTGTCAAAAACAGAAGGGTCATCGACAAGGCTGTGCCTTTCATTGCTGTCGCATCACCTATTATCAGTTATTTCTTGAAGATGTATTCACCGCAATTGTTAGGTGGCTATAAAATCGGGTTTGAGATATTGATAATCAATGGCTTGTTGACATTCTTGGCATTGTTGCTTTTCAGCCGAAAGGAAAAAACAGCCATGAATTGACGTGATTATTGAAAAAGTTGTATTTTTGAAGTTTGAAACTAAATCTTACAGAAATGAATAAAATTGCTACTAGATTCGCCTTGGTATTGATGGCCTTGACCTTTATGGGTAGCCAAGTCCAAGCGCAGTTCACTACGACCTTTGCCAAGAACGTCAATCCTGGCCAGCATAACGGCGTGTATTATTCCTTGCCTCAGACCATGCTGAAATTGGATTTCATCATCGAGGAGGTGAGACTTGAAAAAGGCCCGCTCAGCGACTATGCGTCCAATTATTTTGAAATGGAGGACATAGTGGAATATGAAACCACGGAGTATAACCTTTTGGATGTTAAGATGTCGACTGTTTCGAGTCCAGATCCCAATGCGTTGTTTTTTGTTACCATGGCAGGTACTAGAGGCGCTAAGACGCAATTCGACATGCTTCCTAATGGCATCATCCGTAGTGTTGGCATCGGTAATGCCGCTGATGCTGTTGTGGAGATGCCCTCGTCCGTAAGGGAACAACAACTTGAATCAAATGATGATGATGAGGCCACTGAGGGCTTTATTCCGTTGATGCTAGCTGGTAAGAGCAACGCACAATTGGCTAAGGAAGTCGCCGACAAGATAGTTGAGATTCGGAAGGCCAAATATTATCTGATCTCGGGTGATGTTGAGATGGCATACAACCCTGAGACTTTCAACACCATGTATAAAAAACTGGATGCCATGGAGAAAGAATACACAGGCTTGCTTCTTGGTAAACGTGTTGGTAAGAAGGTTGTGAAGACTGTTTATGTGATTCCGAATAAAGAGGTTCCAACACAAACTATAGCAAAGTTTTCTGAGGCCGACGGTCTTGTTTTAGGTACGGGAGGTATGGGTGATATGATCACGGTGCAGACTTTATCGCTCAACACTACCGCGGCTATCAATGCGCCCAGCCAGTCGGCCATCGAGTCGATGTCGTATGAAAACAAGGTCTTCTACCGCGTTCCTGAGATGGCACAAGTAAAGGTGGCTTGTGGCAATACCACCTTGTTGGAAGAGAGAGTAATTGTCAATCAGTTGGGTGCCATGTTGATTGCCCCTTTGACGAATACGAAGTTGGTGTTTGACACAGAGACAGGACAAATTGTCAATATGCGGATGCAGTAACCGCTTCCTTGATCCTCACCAACTGTCTCAAAAGAGATCCGGCCAAGTCTAAACGGAGCATATTTGCACCGTCGGACTTGGCTTTTTTAGGTTCAGGATGTACCTCCATAAAGATGCCGTCAGTACCCGCAGCGATGCCTGCTTTGGCGATTAATTCGATGAGTTCTGGTTGTCCGCCTGTGACACCACTGCTTTGATTGGGTTGCTGCAAAGAGTGTGTGATGTCTAAAATGACTGGTACATCAAATTTTTGCATGGCTGTGATGTTGCGATAGTCCACCACCAAATCCTGATAGCCGAACATGGAGCCGCGTTCAGTCAGCATGACTTTGTCGTTACCAGATTGCCTGACTTTCTCGACGGCGAAGCCCATGGCTTCTCCCGAGAGGAATTGCCCTTTCTTGATGTTCACCGTCTTGCCTGTCTTGGCGGCAGCCACGAGCAAGTCAGTCTGGCGACAGAGGAAAGCTGGGATCTGCAAAATGTCAACATACTCGGCAGCCATGGTGGCTTCTTCTGCTGCGTGGATGTCGGTTACCACAGGGAGTTCGAATTCCTTTCCGATTCTTTGCAATACCTTTAAGGCTTTTTCGTCGCCGATGCCGGTGAAAGAATCCAATCTAGAGCGGTTGGCCTTGCGGTAGGAGCCTTTGAAAACCAAAGGTATGTCAAGTTTCTGGCAGATGTTTTTCAAGGTTTCGGCAATGAAGAGAGGCGAACTCTCGTCTTCGATGACGCAAGGGCCGGCCAGGAGGAAGAAACGGTCGGGACGAAGGCCTTTCAGGAAGTCGAATTTTGTGGTGTCCATGGCGGTAAATTTTTGCAAAGATAACGGTTTTGTTGGTTGTTTAATTGTTTAGGTGTTGAAATGATAATTTGACGTAGTCATTTGTTGTTGGAGCATAGGCTACTGGCTTTTGGCTATTGGCAGCTTTATATAAGGGTAAAAGTTCATCTTTTTCATAAAGCTGCCAGAAGCCAGAGGCCAAGAGCCAAATGCCAATTATTTCTTAAAACGCGGATGATAGCTGGTTAGTGTGTCACGAAGCAATTCGTCTGAAATATGAGTGTAGATTTCCGTCGTGCTCACGCTGGCGTGACCGAGCATTTGCTGTACGGCAAGGAGATTGGCGCCCCCTTCGAGGAGATGAGTGGCGAAACTATGCCGGAAGGTATGGGGACTGATGGTTTTGTCGATGCCATTCTTCTCGGCAAGTTCTTTCACGATGAGAAAGACCATTTGGCGTGTGAGACCTGTGCCCCGACTGTTGAGGAAGACGGTGTCGGTGAATTTGGGTTTGGGCGTGATATGTAGTCGCGCACCTTCTATGTATTGGTAGAGGATGTCCAAGCTGCTGTCACCGATGGGAACGAGGCGTTCCTTGCTGCCTTTGCCAAAGATGCGCAAGAAGCCGTCTTCCTTGTAGATGTTGCTGATTTGCAAGCCGATGAGCTCCGAAACGCGTAGACCGCAGCCGTACATAACCTCGATCATGGCTTTGTTGCGGTGGCCGGTGGGTTGGCTGAGGTCGATGCTGTCGATCATCTTCTGGATTTCCTCATAGCTCAGCACTTCGGGGAGATGGCGGCCGAGAGTGGGAGAGGAGATGAGCAGGGTGGGGTCTTTGTCGGCAATTTCCTCTTGAGTCAGATAACGCCAAAACGACTTCAGCCCCGATAGGATACGGGCCTGCGAGGTGGCGCCTATATTGAGGTCGAAGAGATAGGCGAAGAAGTTTTCTATATCGTCTTGTTTAATGTCGTCAATTGCTGTAGAGACGGTGCATGCACCCTCTCTACATTCGAGATACTGCAAAAACAGATGGACGTCATGGCAATAGGCCTCCACACTGTTTTCTGACAGTGAAAGCTCCAGCCTAAGATAGTCGGCGAAGTGCTTGATGAGGTTGGGACTGAGATTGACTGGCGACTTGTCCATGGGTTTGTTTTTGCAAAGGTAAGGTTTTTTGGCGGTCGGCTTTGCGAAATCGAAAAAAATGTAATTTTGCAGCCCGAAAAACCAATTTGAAGTTGCGCCCGACACGGAGTTAGGGTATATATCAATGAAGAACAAATGGAAAAGAAGCATTTTATGGTTAATGGCCATTATTGCAATGACAACTTTAACGGGATGTCCGAGTAAACCGGAACCTCAGCCAGAACCCCAGCCAGAACTGAAGGATCTAGTGGTCGTGACCCAGACCGATAGTATTAACGGAATTCATGAAGAGAACAGTGCCAACTCGGCATCGATTACGCTTGATGCACCTGTGGAAGGCCCTCAAGCACTTTTGGATGCAGTCATGGCGTTGGCCAACAGTGAGCTGTATGCTTTCTGTGAGTTTTGTGCCCATTTCGACGAGGACATCGCTTCTTTCAGCAAGGAAGAGATGTATACCAAAGACGGTGCACAATTGCTTAACCATTATATGGAAAAGTACAAACCGTTGATTCAAGACAGCGTGTGGAATGTGTTTGACCGCACTCTTGCCATGGAAGCTCAAACGGATTTGTTTGTGACTTACGGAGTGGAGCATTTCCATTGCGGTGCCTCCTGTGGATCTGAGAAATACTACTACACCTTCGACAAGAAGGACGGACATCAGATTGGCGATATCATCAGCCACGAAAACCTTGTCCGCTTCTTTGAGGAACATCCCGAATGTGCTTCCATCGAGGAGTCGGAGGAAAACCCTGGTTGGACTTTCAATCCCGAGGACGAATATGAGAATACCCAATTCGGATTGTTGGCCGATAACTTCATCTTGGTCATCGAGGGCGTCAGCAACCATTACATTGTGTCAAAGATCCCGTACGACTTGATTTCTTCATATCTCTCGCCCGAAGCACAAGCTTTAGTAAAGAAATAAGATAGATACATTCATTATTAACTGAATAAAAATAAACACGGAGCAAGTTGGGTCTTGCCCCGTGTTTATTTTTTGGCATTCCATGGGGAAAATGATAAAACATTCGCGATGGCGCTTTTTCATTGTTATGGCGTCGTTTTTTTCTATCTTTGTCCCGTAATACAAAGCTAATCTTTAAAATATGAAAAACACTAGATTAAACTTATTATTTGCTGCAGTTGTGGCATGCATGATGCTCAATGGCTGTACAAACAATAAAGAAAACAACAATGAATCGACCACTCCCAATGTGGTTTCCTTCGATGAGGTGCTGGCAACCCGAAGAAGCGTTCGCAGCTACGATGCCACCAAGACCATCAGTGAGGCAGAGGTCCGCGAGTTGCTTATTGCAACGCAGGAAGCCCCCTCATGGGCAAACATGCAGCCTTCGAAATACTATGTGGCCATGAGTCCGGAGAAAGTCGAGGCGGTGTCGAATCTTGTGGGTGAACGCAACAAGCAGAACATTGCTGGTGCTCCCGTGCTGATTGTCTCCACTTTCGAGAAAGGCAAGTCCGGCTTCTTCCGTGGCGAACAGACCAACGAGGTGGGCGATGGCTGGGGTGCATACGACAATGGCCTCAGCAATGCCTATTTCATCCTGAAAGCCCGTGCCAAAGGCTTCGACACACTCATCATGGGCATGCGCGACTCCGAAGCCCTTCGTGAACTGTTCAACATCCCTGAGAACGAAGCCATCATGGCGGTCATCTCGTTGGGTTACAGATCGAGCGAGCCTCGACAACCTGAACATAGACCGCTGGAGGAGGTGGCGCAGTTTTTCTAATTGTTATGGCACATAAAAACAAAACGGGACGCGAGGTTCAAATCTCGCGTCCCGTATTATAATGCCTCGGTCCCTATCAATCCAGAGTGTGGATGACGAGGCCAGAGCGCAGCTTAGGCTCAAACCAAGTGGTCTTGGGAGGCATGATGTTGCCCGTGTCGGCGATGTCGATGATCTGCTTCATGCTCACAGGATAGAGCGCGAAGGCGACCTTCATCTCACCGCTGTCGACGCGACGCTTCAGCTCGCCGAGG
>CADBGN010000069.1 GCA_902794155.1 uncultured Bacteroidia bacterium | reverse complement strand
CGATGTGATTAAATAATAAAAATTCGTGGTATAATGTTTAATAGAGGAGTTGAAAAAATGAATAAAGAGAATAAAAGTGTAGTAATATTTTTAATAGTAATTGCTATATTATCATTAACAAATTTATTGAATATTAAAATTGGTGGAGAAGTGTTAAAACTTTCTGGTATTTCAGTTATTGTTGGAGTAGTTGCTTTCTTTGTTACTAGAAAAGCAAATAAAACAAAAGATGAAGGATTAAATATTAAAACTATATTTAAAGATTTTAAAGATCATCCTAAGTCAATTATATATGCATTATTACCATTTATATCAGTTATACTATGTACTATAATTGCAAATAAATTCATTCCAGAATTCAATAATCATTTAAAATCTCAATTATGGGTACATTAGCAAATCTTTGGCAGAACCACAGGATGATGGTGGTCTTTGTCATGATCTTAATCATTGTCATCCCTTTCTTGATCTTTTATTTGAACAAGGCCAAGAAAGAACATCCTAAAGGCCTTATTGCCGCTGCCTTAAGTAATATGGGCGAGCGTTTCGGCTATTACATCATGAACGCTGTGTTGGTGCTGTTCATCTGCTCCAAATTTGGTCTTTCCGACGTGACATCGGGCGTTATTTTTGCAGTGTTTTATTTCTTGATTTATGTTCTTGCCCTTCCTGGCGGTATCATTGCCGACCGTACGCAGAACTACAAGAAGACCATCATCACGGGTATCATCGTGATGGCCCTTGGCTATGGAATGCTTTCCATCCCGGTGTTCAGCGAAGGCGGCAGTTCCACGTCATGGCCCTTTATCCTTGCTATGGTTGCCTTGGTGCTTATTGCCTGCGGTAATGGCCTCTTCAAGGGCAACCTGCAAGCCGTTGTGGGTCAGTTGTACGATGACTTCGAGGCTGAGGCTGCCAAGAAAGGTCCCGAGGCTTTGGCAGCTGCCAAAGAAAAGCGCGACAGCGGCTTCCAGATTTTCTATGTGTTCATCAATATCGGTGGTGTGATTGCCCCCTTTGTGGCTCCTATCATCCGCGAATGGTGGCTGAAGACCAAAGGCTTGATCTACAATGCAGACCTCCCGCGTCTTTGTCATAAGTTCATCATGGGTACAGCTGAAGGCAACGACATGGATAACCTCACGGCGCTGACTCAAGGCTTCTCCGGAGCCACAGAGAACCTCTCTGGCTTTTGCCAAAACTACTTGCAGGTTTATAACACGGGTGTGCATTTGTCCTTCATCGTTTCGGTGGTTGCCATGTTGATTTCCTTGGCTATTTTCGTCGCTGTTAAGCACAAGCTGCCGAATCCTGTGAAGAAGGTCAAGGCTGATGCACAAGAGTATACCGAAGCTGAGCGCATCGCCAATGCCAAAGAAATCAAACAGCGTATGGCTGCCTTGTATGCCGTGCTCGGTATCGCCGTGTTTTTCTGGCTCTCATTCCACCAAAACGCCCAGTCGCTTTCAATCTTCGCTCGCGACTTTGTGGATACCAGCGCTCTCGCACCTGAGATTCTACAATTCATCAATCCCTTCTTTGTGATTGTTCTGACACCTATTGTCATGGGAATCTTTGCTTCCCTCATTCGTAAGGGCAAGGAAGTTTCCACACCTAAAAAGATTGCCTTGGGTATGTTCATCGCTGCTTGCGCCTACATATTCTTGATCATTATCGCTGTGGTCCATAATTATCCGTCCGGCAATGCTTTCAAGGCTCTTCCCGAGGCTGAAAAGGCTGCCATGAAGACTGGACCGTGGGTGATGATTGTGACCTATTTCTTCCTCACCGTGGCTGAGTTGTTCATCTCACCTCTGGGATTGTCGTTCGTTTCCAAAGTTGCTCCTCGCCATATGGTGGGTTTGTGCCAGGGCTTGTGGCTGTCAGCCACCGCCATCGGCAACCTGCTTATCTTCCTCGGTGTGAGAATGCTCAATGCCTTCCCGCACCAGTGGATGACATGGGGCGTCTTCGCTTTGATATGCCTCCTCTCTATGTCCGTCATGCTTGGTATGCTCAAATGGCTTGAGAGAGTCGCTAAATAATTGAAAAACATTTATCTATGACAAGGGCTTGCGCAAGCAAGCCTTTGTCGTTTAACTGAACAACTGACAACTGATAACTGACAACTATGTTTAAGGGTCATCCTAAAGGGCTTTACGCCCTCGCATTAGCCAACACGGGCGAACGCTTCGGCTACTACACCATGTTGGCCATCTTCGTGCTTTTCCTGCAGGCCAAGTTCGGCTACAATGAGGCACAAGCGGGTAATATCTACGGCATTTTCCTCGGATGCGTCTATTTCATGCCCCTCATCGGTGGCATGCTGGCCGACCGCTTCGGCTACGGCAAGATGGTGAAGACTGGCATCGTGGTCATGTTCCTTGGTTACTTGCTCTTGGCGGTGCCTATGGCAACCACTACGGCCAAAGTCACCATGTTCTCCGCCTTGGCACTTATCGCCATCGGCACAGGCCTTTTCAAGGGCAACCTGCAGGTAATGGTGGGTAATCTCTATGATGAGGCAAAATATAGCGCCTTCCGCGACAATGGCTTCAGCCTGTTCTATATGGCCATCAATATTGGCTCGATGTTCGCTCCCATGGCCGCCACCAAGGTCACGGATTTGTTCCTGGGCAAGGCCGGCTTCAGCTATGTACCGCAGATTCCTTCGCTTGCACACCAGTATCTGGATGGAACGATTTCTGCCGACGCCTTGTCTACCTTTGAGGCATTGGCAGTGCAACAGAGTGGTGATATCAACAATCTCGCTGGTTTTGCCAACAATTATATCGATGCCTTGTCAGGTGCCTACAACTACGGTTTCGGCGTGGCTTGCATCTCGTTGATTCTCTCGATGGCTATTTACTTGAGCTGCCGCAAGTGGTTCAAGCATGCCGACGTCAACACGAAGCAGGCCAAGGCCATGGAAAGCACCACCGTGAATGTGACAGAACTCTCCAAGGAACAAACCCGAGAGCGCATCACGGCTTTGGCCCTGGTCTTCGTGGTGGTCATCTTCTTCTGGATGTCGTTCCAGCAAGCCGGCCTCTGCCTGACTTACTTCGCCCGCGATTACACGCAAAACACTGCCTCAGGTCTTACCCGTATAGGCTTCAACATCTGGTCACTGACGCTGATTGCTATCTCGGTGTACACACTTTTTGGCATCTTCCAGTCGGAGACGAAGCGCAACAAACTGATTTGTGGCATCGTAACGGTGTTGCTTTGGGCTGGCGCCATTGCCTTGTATCTTGGCATGCCCGAACTCATCAACATCCTGCCGCAGCAGTTCCAGCAGTTCAATCCGTTCTTCGTGGTCGCACTTACGCCTGTCTCCATGGCCGTCTTTGGCGCCTTGGCGAAGAAAGGCAAGGAGCCTTCCTCGCCTCGTAAGATTGGCATGGGCATGATCGTGGCAGCCCTTGGCTTCCTCATCTTGGTTGTCTGTTCCTTCTCCTTGGCCAGTCCTGCCGAGCTGAAGGCCCAAGGTGGTGTGAGTAGCACACTGGTCTCACCCAACTGGCTCATCAGTACCTATTTCGTGCTGACCTTCGCCGAGTTGCTGCTGAGTCCCATCGGCATCTCGTTTGTCACGAAGGTGGCCCCGCCCAAGTACAAGGGTATGATGATGGGCTTGTGGTTCTGTGTGACCGCCATCGGCAACTACCTCACTAGCGTCATCGCGCGCATCTGGGGCACCGGTATGCCGCTCTGGATGGTTTGGGGCGTGCTCGTCACACTCTGCCTGCTCTCCGCCGTGTTCATCTTCTCTATCATGAAGCGATTGGAGCGGGCGACATCGGGGTGCTGATTCACAAATGAATGAAAAAAGCCGACATCAAGTCGGCTTTTTTGTTTATCATTCTTTGCTTTCGATAAGATGCATTTGAAAGTCTTCTTTTTTGATAGCATCGCAGTCCCAATAAATAATGTCACATTTTTCGTAATTTGGAACCTTCCCGATGGTATATGAACCAACCCAATGTATCTTTTCTTTGTCCGCGGGCTTGAAATACACGGTGACAATAGTGTCGGTTTCGTAGGCTGGGTACTCTTTGGCAACCAGTCCACCGCCCTTGCGAGGTGGGGCGTAACGATGATCCCTAATCCTCATACTCTTGATGCAAGCTTCGCCATACGACACATAAGTGAATCTGAGTTCCTGAATCAAGACCCCCTCATTGATAAGCTCTCCCTCAACGATAAGACCTTCAATGTCATGGATGTTGGAAAAGGCTGCTCCACCAATGATTTTTGGAAATGTGATACTACCTTGTTCGCTTTTAGGAGCGCTCCCACTGACCAGTTGGGCTTGTACGGCAAAAGCTATACTAATAGCTGCAATAAATAGAATTGTTCGTTTCATTGGATATGTTTTTATGTTTTCCGCTGGCAAATGTAACAAAAATAGGGCAGTCACAAAGTGGCAACCCTACTTTTTTCTTATTTTTGCGGCCAAATAACGAACTCATGTCAAGAAACGAACAAGAGTTGAAAGGGGTCACACTGTTGGGTAACCAAAATACCCAATACAATTATGACTATACGCCCGAAGTGCTGGAAACGTTTGAAAACAAACATCCTGAGAACGAGTATCTCGTGACCTTGGACTGTCCCGAGTTTACCTCGCTGTGTCCCAAGACAGGTCAACCCGACTTTGGTCACCTTATTATTAATTATATCCCACGCACGCTGATGGTGGAGAGCAAGAGCCTGAAACTCTATCTCTTCAGTTTCCGTAATCACGGCGACTTCCATGAGGACTGTGTGAACATCATCATGAAGGACTTGGTCAAGCTGATGGATCCCAAATATCTGGAGGTTATCGGCCTGTTCAATCCGCGTGGCGGCATCTCCATCAAGCCTTTCGCCAACTATGGCGACGCAGAGCATCAGGACATGGTGTGTGCCCGTCTCCTTGCCAGTTTCCATGACTCCTAACTGAACAACTGAATAACTGAATAACTGAACAACTGAAAACTGAAATGAAGGACGCAGTAATCATCATCTCCGGTGGCATGGACTCGACCACGATGCTCTATGAGTTCAAGGATGAAATCGCATTGGCCATCACCTTTGACTATGGTTCGACCCAAAATGGCCGCGAGCGCGTTTGTGCCATCACGCATTGCCAACGTCTGGGCATCAAACATATCGTGGTGCCGTTGGAATTCATGCATCGCTACTTCAAGAGCGCCTTGTTGATGACTGCCGACGACATTCCTGAAGGCAACTACAATGACGAGAATATGAAGTCAACGGTGGTGCCTTTCCGTAACGGCATCATGCTGGCTATCGCTGCCGGTATTGCGGAGAGCAACGGCCTGAAACGCGTGATGATTGCCAACCATGCAGGCGACCATTCCATCTATCCCGACTGCCGTCCTGGCTTTGTCAATGCGATGTCAGAGGCTATGTCAGCGGGAACGTATGAGAACATCAAGGTCTATGCGCCTTACACTTATTTGACTAAGAAGGAAATCGCCGAGCACGGTAAGGCCTTAGGCTTGGACTATACCGAGACCTATTCTTGCTACAAAGGTGGCGAGAAGCATTGCGGTAAATGCGGTACCTGCCGCGAACGCCGCCAAGCCTTAAAAGATGCCGGCATCGAAGACCATACCGAATACGAATCATAAAGCTAAGGTCCCTGAGCTCGTCGAAGGGCCGAAAGATAATGACGGTGCTTTGATACTTCGACAGGCTCAGTACTCAGCAACCTGCTTAAACTGAATAACTGAACAACTGAAAACTGCCAACTGAAAAATGTATTACGTCAGAAAAACCCTAGAAATATCCGCCTGCCATCAGCTTTACCTCGACTACGAGAGCAAATGCGAGAACCTGCATGGCCACAACTGGAAGATCAATGTGTATTGTCGTAGCGAGAAGCTCGACAGCAACGGCATGGTGTGCGATTTCACCGAGATCAAGCGCTTGATACACGGCAAGATCGACCATACCAACATCAACGAGGTCCTTGACTTCAATCCTACTGCAGAGAATTTGGCCAAGTGGATTGTCGACACCGTTCCGAACTGCTATCGCGCCGATGTGTGGGAGTCGCGCGACAACAAGGCCTCATACATTAAGGACGATGCTCCTCAAAACTTTGATTGATTTTAATAAGCTATCAGCCATCAGCAGTCAGCTATCAGCTTGGTTGGTTCTGAGCTGAGAGCTGATTGCTGAAATCGAAGACTCAACGAAGTTAAAGCTGATGGCCAATCAATTAAACAATTAAACAATCAACGATTCAACATTGTACAAGATTAACGAAATATTCTATTCCCTTCAGGGTGAAGGCTACCATAGCGGAACGCCTGCCGTCTTTGTGCGTTTCAGTGGCTGCAACCTGCGTTGCGTCTTTTGCGACACGCAGCATCAAAGCGGGAGAATAATGACTTCCCAAGAGATTGTGGATGAGGTTAACAAATATTCCAATGCTCCCTTGCTCGTGTTGACAGGTGGTGAGCCTTCCTTGTTCATCAATGAGGCTTTTGTCGAGGAATTGAAACAAAAGACGGGTAAGAGAGTCACCATTGAGACCAATGGAACGCGCCCCATCCCAGCTAATCTCGATTGGGTGACGTTTTCGCCAAAATCAGCCTTCCATGGTGGCGACACGGAGCCTTGTGCGCTGAAACGTTGCGACGAATTGAAAGTGGTCTATCTAGGGCAGGATTTGGCGCAATATGACGACATTGAAGCCAGATACCGTTTTCTGCAACCTTGCTATGAGGAAAACGAGGAACAACGTAAAGCCAACATGCAGGCTTGTGTTGAGGCAGTGAAAACCCATCTGAATTGGCGGCTTTCCTTGCAAATCCACAGGGTATTGAATATCCCGTAGATTACTTGTGAGGCCTATTGTTTCTTTTCGGCTCGCTGTAAACCAAAAAAACGGCGGGCTTTTTGTTTAAGTCGCCCTTATAGTTCTTCCATTCACCGATGCTTTGACTGATGATGAGCTCGTCGTCGCAGGTGATGTTGCAGGCAACGCAGACGCGCGTGGCAGGGTGGAGGTTCTTGCACAAGTCCTGCAACATGGCGTTGTTGCGGAAGGGCGTCTCAATG
Source organism: uncultured Bacteroidia bacterium (assembly GCA_902794155.1). Taxonomy (GTDB): domain Bacteria; phylum Bacteroidota; class Bacteroidia; order Bacteroidales; family F082; genus Limimorpha. The sequence goes on along the minus strand of CADBGN010000069.1, from coordinate 4,882 downwards.
AAGAGCTCCGTCTCGTTGTTGGCCATCGAACGACGTTCCAAATCTTTTATGGCGTTCTGCCGCTCAGGGCTCTTGATGGGTAGGTAGCCGTGGAAGGCGAAGGCTTGTCCATTGAAGCCCGAGGCCATCAAGGCAAGAATCATCGCATTGGGTCCGACCAAAGGAATCACTTGTATACCTGCGGAATGTGCCAAGTCAACGACCAATGCGCCCGGATCGGCAACGCAGGGCGTGCCGGCTTCTGACATCAACCCCATGTCCTCGCCTTGGAGGCAGGCGCCAAGGTGTTCCATCAAGTCGAGGTTACGCGCGTTGTGCTTGTCGAGTTCAATGAACTCGATGTCGTCGATGGCATTGTCCATCCCGATGCGGCTCAGCACACGGCGCGAGGTGCGGGTGTTCTCCACGACGAAATGCTTCAACCGTTTCACGATGTTGAGCGTTCCTGCGGGTAGCACCTGTTCAGGTTTGGTGGCACCAAGCAGGTTGGGCACCAAATAGAGTTTTCCAAAGTTGTTGGTCATAAGCGATAATAGGATTATGACAAGGCGATTTTCTTCTCGATGTCGGCAAACATCACCTTGAACTGCTTGTCGGTTTCGAGGCGGTCGGCGATGGTCTTGCAGGCGTGGTGCACTGTGGCGTGGTCTTTCTTGCCGCACTGCTGGCCGATGGAGACCAAGCTGGCGTTGGAGTATTTCTTCGAGAGGTACATGGCGATCTGGCGTGCCTGTACCACCTGGTGTTTGCGCGTGTTGAGGGACATCTGCTCAGGCGTAATCTTGAAATACTCGCAGACGGTATTAATAATGTATTCCACCGAGACTTCCTTGACGGTGTTGCGCACAAAGCGGTCGATGATTTGTTGCGCCATCTCGATGGTGACGGACTTCTTGTTAAGCAGCGACTGTGCCATGAGTGAGTTCATCACGCCTTCCAGCTCGCGGATGTTGTTGCGCACGTTGCTGGCGATGTATTGCACCACCTCGTCGGGGAAGGTGATGCCGTTGTCGTGCAGCTTTTCACGGATGATGGAGGTGCGCGTGGAGAGGTCGGGCGACTGCAGGTCGGCAGTCAGACCCCACTTGAAGCGCGACAGCAGACGGTCTTCCATGCCTTGCAGGTCGCTCGGGAACTTGTCGCTGGTGATGACGATCTGCTTGTTGTTTTGTTGCAGGTGGTTGAAGATGTGGAAGAACACGTCCTGTGTGCCCGCCTTGCCCGCGAGGAACTGGATGTCGTCGATGATGAGCACGTCGATCATCTGATAGAAGTTGATGAAGTCGGGGCGGTTGTTGTTCTTGTTGGCGGTCACATATTGTGTGGAGAGCTGCTCGGCTTGCACGTAGAGAACGGTCTTCTCGGGATGCAGACGCTTGGTTTCCAAACCGATGGCATGGCAGAGGTGGGTCTTGCCCAAGCCAGTGCCGCTGTAAATGACCAAGGGGTTGAAGGCGGTCTTGCCAGGCTCTTTGGCGATCTTCATGCCAGCCGAGCGGGCCAGGCGGTTGCATTCGCCCTCGATGAAGTTCTCGAAGGTGTAGTTCTCGTTCAACTGCGAGTCGATCTGCAACTTCTTCAGTCCGGGGATGACGAAGGGGTTGATGGGTCCTTCCGACAGGCGCTGGGGTGCAGGCTGACCGATGGGGTTCTTGGGGAAGTTGCGGTTGGAGCTGGGTAGGGTGATGGAGCCAAAAGTGTTGGCGCTATCCACTGGAATCCTGTACTCCAGCTTTCCTTTTGCGCCGACAAAACGCTTGATGACCGTCTTGAGCAGGTCGATGTAATGCACCTCAAGGTATTCGTAGAAGAACTGGGTGGGCACCTGCAAGGTCAGCACGTTGTCGGTCAGCGAGAGCGGCACGATGGGTTCAAACCAGGTCTTATAACCCTGCTCTGTGACGTTGTCTTTAATCACAGACAGACAGCTATTCCATATTTCCACATGGTCTTTATTCATCGTAATAATGCTCTATTTTATTGTCTTTCAAACTACTTGAAAAGTAGAATCAAGATGTTGTGTTTTAGCCCGCACGGGGGCTCATTTTGACCATGCAAAAATATAGGATTAATTGTTTATAAAAAAATTAAATTTCTATTGATTTTTAATTTTCTTTTCTATAAAATACGAGGTTTTTGATTTTGTGGAAAATGGAATTGATATAACAAACAGATTTACACCGTTTTAAGATATGTTATTTTTACCCCAAATAAATTGCTGAATTTTTCGAAAATTCTTGAAGCGGAATTTTTTCTTGTTGAAAACTCCAAATAGCAATCCAATTCGAAGCGTTGATTTTGCTGCTCCAAACCCTCCTCTTTCATGACTCGCATCACCTCATTCATCAACGGATATTCAAATTCCAAACTGTAAATTTCATTTATGGTTTTTTCCACAACTTGCGCGTTGTCAAGGGCGTCGCGGGCAGCAGATTTGTATGCGTTGATGAGTCCGGAAGTGCCCAATTTGATGCCACCGAAATATCTCGTCACGACGACACAAACGTTGGTGACATCTTTCGAAAGGATCTGGTTGAGGATGGGCTTGCCCGCAGTGCCTGAGGGCTCGCCATCGTCGGAGGAACGAAACGTCTTCTTGTCGGGGCCGATCATATAGGCGTAGCAGTGATGTCTCGCGTCGAAGTATTTCTTTTTGACGGAAGCGACGGCCTCTTTGGCCTCGTCCTCATTCATCACGATGAAGGTCTCGGCGATGAACTTGCTGCCTTTTTCCTTGTAAAGGCCTTCGCCGCGGGTGGCTAACATATAATAAGTGTCGTCGTTCATGGCTTGAGAGTGATGAGGATGACAGCGATGATGGCGATGGCTAAACCGAGATAGTTCTTCCAGGTGAGTTTTTCCTTGAAGAGCAGCCAACCCGTGAGGGCGGTGAGGCTGACCACGCCGATGTTATAGACGGGGAAGAGCACCACGTTGTCGAAGCAACGCATGGCGTGATAAACACAGAAGGTGGAAAAGAAATTGATGACACCCAAGCCGATGCCGCCGATGGCGCTTTTCCATTGCCATTTCGACTTGCCTCTGATGAGGTCGTAGGCCACCAGAATGATGCCGAACAGCAAGGCAATGAAGTAGATGAAGGCGATCATGAAACTCATGTCGGGGGCATTGTTCTTCTGCTCGGTAAGTTTCATCAAAATGTCACCAGTGCCCGTCCCGAAAAAGATGAGGATGGGTAGTAACCAATTGGTTTTGTTTGGTTTATCTGTCTGTCCTTTTCCGCCTACCACCAACACCAACGCCACCAGAGCCAGCACGATGCCCATCGTGGCGACCCAATTCAGTGTCTCGCTGAACAGCACCACGCCTGCCAAAGTGGGCAACACCACGGAGAGTTTGCTTGACAGCGAGGTGACCGTCACGCCCGAGCGTTGGGTGGAGGCCGTCATCAGCACGTAGGTAAAGATGAACCAGAAACCCGTTATGAGAGAGAGACCGAACCAAGGCTCGCCGACTAACTGTGAGGGCGTGTCGAATTGCTTGCACATGAGGAAGCCTGTGCAGGTGGCGAAGACATAGTTCCACATCAACGCCTGGTGGTTGTCCAGGTTGAAGCGTTCGAAGAGCCGCATGGCCACGAAGACGCCGGTGGAGAATAATATGGCAAGAATCAAATAAACCATTGTTGTAGGGACGCATCGCGTGCGTCCGAAAATGTTGCGGCAAAATTATGGATTTTTGCCTAATTTTGCCCCATGATAGGTTTTAATTTGCAGAAAACGAAACGGCATTTCACCGCCTTGTTGGCCGAAAAGTTTCCCCAGCGTGAGGCGGAACAGCTGATGCGTATCCTCTTGGAAGACCTCTTTGGCATCGATTGGAACCAACAGCTGATGAACCCCGATTTGCGCATCGACGAGCATCAACATTATCAGTTGGGCGAAGCCGTCAAGCGCCTACTGACAGGCGAGCCGGTACAGTATGTGACGGGCATAGCCCGTTTCAACGACCTGTTATTAAAGGTGTTGCCAGCCGTGCTCATCCCACGACCCGAAACGGAAGAGCTTGTTCAGAAGATTTGTACCAGCAGCCTTCCATGTCATTCCCCCGCTGCCCATGTCATTCCTGCGGAGGCAAGTGTGGGTGCAGGGAATCTATGGGCAGCGAAACACAAAGAGAAATCTATGGAAGGCGTCACAAAGAAGTTCCGCATCTGGGACATCGGCACAGGTTCGGGCTGCATAGCCATTGCCTTAGCCAAACACTTTCCCAATGCCGAAGTCATCGCCTTTGACGTCTCGGAAGAAGCCCTGCAAGTCGCTAAAGAGAACGCTGAAAGCAATGGCGCGAATGTGACCTTTGTGCATGACGACGTCATGGATCCAACCTCCGACTATTTCAACCAACCTGTGGATTTGGTAGTGAGCAACCCGCCCTATGTCTGTGATAGCGAGTGCGCCGCCATGGAAGCCAATGTCCTCGACTGGGAGCCTGAAAAGGCCCTCTTCGTTCCCGATGATGACCCGCTTCGGTTTTATCGCCAAATCTTGGCTTTGGCCAAAAAGCAGTTGAATCCCGATGGACAAGTTTGGTTCGAAATCAATGAACGGATGGGGGAGGAGATGCTTTCGCTTTGCCATGAAATGGGATTTTCGGATTCGGAAATCATGTTGGATTATGCCGAAAAACCTCGTTTTTGCCGTGCTCGCATAGTCCCGTAGGGACGACAGCTTTTGTAGGCAGGTGGTGTGAACCCCTGCCGAAAAAAAACGGCGATAGGGGTGTGAACCCCAGCCGTCAAAAAAAGCAATCCAAATACAAAAAAAGTAGTAATTTTGCAGCGCGATTCAGGCAGACTGTCGCGGGTCGGGAAAGCCGGCGCGAGGAAAGTCGGGACAGCACAGAGCACCATACTTCTTAA
>CADBGN010000068.1 GCA_902794155.1 uncultured Bacteroidia bacterium | reverse complement strand
GGTTGTATTGTTCCACCACGCCATCGAGTTTTCCGTTACCAATGCCCCTCAAAATATAACCTACCACAAACATATCCGCTCCCAAGCCGGCATTGAGCAATCCCAAATTGATGTTCAATAAAGCATCTTTGGTTAGATTGTAATCATACACAAAATAGGTCAGTCCAGCATAGCCCAAGCCTATTCCGAAGGCAATCCAGCCGACGGTTTTCAGCGTGTTGCCTGTGTAATACAAGGTACGACCCGAGTTAAATTGATCGAATAATTCAGAGTCCATTATGGTCTTCAACTCATCATCGGTGAGAAGATGGGCGTCGGGAGCCTTGAAAGATTCACCAAAATAGAGATCGCCACGATGTTTCTGCATAGGCAAGTCCTTGTATTGATCTAAGATGTTGTTTTCTTGGGCCATCGAGGACAAGCCCATAAAAACGAGTAAAAACAATAAAAGCTTTTTCATAGCGAATGGTTTTAAATTAAGAGGCAAAAATAGGAATTTATTCCTTTGAATAAAAACAGGTGCCGTAAAATGGAGTTATTCCAGCATCCATTTCCATGCAGGAATGACTTTGATGGTCTTCCCGTTTTGTTGAATAACCTCTTCATCATGATGAGTTATGATAAAGAGATTGTCGCATTTTGTCATCGTACTTGCCTCTATTATTCCATCCATCTCTCTTTGCCAAGTTGTTGTTTCTTGCATTTCCCAACACACTTGATACAATGCTTTCACTTGTTGTTCTTGTTGTACTACGAAGTCGCATTCCTTATTACCAGAATAATAAGTGATTTTATCAAGAGGATGGAGGTGGCGATGCAGGTGTAATAGAACGGCATTTTCAAGTAGTTTGCCATTGTCGTCGCTTTGCGGAAGCAACACGGCTTGCCTCAAACCATTGTCAATGAAGTAATACTTGCGTAGCGATTGCTGTTCCTCTATCAGAGATGGCGTAAATTTGGATAATCTCAGGAACATGAAGCATCCACATGCATAATCAGCCCAAAGGTAAAGATCATCCTTGCTGATTTTGAATCCTTGCGACTTAATGTCATTATAAATAGCATTGATAGAGGTGGGCTTGGTTAGGTTGTTCATCAGTCTTTTAATAAAATAACGCAAGACGCTTGTATTACCGATGTTGTGACGTTCCACCAAATCACGAAACAGCATGACATCAAAATATGCTTGCAACTTTTTGTCGCGCAATGATTTCAATTTTGTTAGAACAATTTCAGGAAATGCGCTTTCCATATAATACTCATCCCATTTCAAACGCAAATATGTGGTTTCCTGCTCAGTCAGATGATGGGTTTTAGTTCCCGTAAACTGGCAATATTCCACGAAAGACAAAGGATAGATATTCTCTTCGATGGACCATCCGCGAAGCGTGGTTGCGATTTCTTGCGACAACATTTTAGCATTACTTCCTGAAATAAAGATATTTTTGCAGTAGGACTTGAATACCCGTATGACAAACAATTCCCAATTATCAATAAGTTGGATTTCATCAAAAAACATGAATACGTCTTTCAGATCTTGCGAAGGATAGAGTTCGCGGTAGGCTTCAAGCACTTCTTCTAGGTCTGTTGCCTTCATTCCAGCAAGACGCTCGTCATCGAAACCTACCCAAAGGATGGCTTCGGGTGGCACCCCTTTTTCAACTAAAGCGTTAATTGAGAGTTGCATTTGGGACGACTTTCCGCATCTTCGCACACCTACGACGGTGACAATGGATTGGCTTTTTATGGGTAAATTAGTTTCACGCTCAATCATTGAAAAAGGAATTTCCCTTTGTTTCGTAATTATCAACGATTTAATAGTATCTCTGATCATCATCGTAATAGTATTTGTGTGTGCAAAAATAAAAAAGTTTCCTAAAATAAAGGAAACTTTTCTAAAATCTTTCCTAAAATAAAGGAAACTTTATTTCAAAAACAATTAAAACACATGCGCCATTGCGGAATAAGGCTTCAATTCAATTATAGAAATCCTATAATAGAAATTCTATAATTCGGTCTTTCGTTCCTGCGGATTTGTAATCCCCATCATCATTCCTTCACCACCTTATCCGAATAAGCCTTCCCATCCGCCATGGTGACGCGCAAAGTGTAGGTGCCGGTGGGCAGCTGGCTCATGTCGATGCTTCCGAAGTTGCTCCGTTGCACGCGCACCAAGCGGCCTTGCAGGTCGAAGAGCTCGATATGCTTGGGCTGAACGTCGGGGGGAAATTGTAGGCGCAGATTGTCGTGGACGGGGTTGGGCCAATACGTGTATGGGCGGCCGTCCTGAACTAAAAACTCGTCTGTCCCCACCATGCCTTCAGAGTTGATTTTTAGGACGAAAAGGTCATAACGATCCGATGCTTCATTATATGCACCGCCCGTTACAATGCAACCACCGTCGTTGGTTGCAAGAAGGTAAGTGGCTTCCAAGTATCTTGAAGGATAGGAATAAGACTTCTCCCATATTACACCAAGGGTGTCATCCGTCTTGGTAATAACAAGACGATTGGGAAACGGATAAGAGATCACGTCGTCGAGGCTGAAACATCCATGATAAATACCTTGCCCTTTTTTATCAATGTCAATGGCGTTGAAGCTTATAGGAACTTCTGCAGAATTGTTTTTGCTTCCGATGACCAAATAATTCTTGATGTTTCCTTCCAGGTCTGACGAGAAAAACAGGGTAGATCTGTCGGTTTCATAAGTTGCGACACCAATACGCCAAACCTCCAAAGCCCTGTCGGAAAACAACAAGATAGAGTCGTTGAAAACCTGTACTGTACCATTGGCAAGTGCATCATTCGTTATCAAATGGACGGTGTCGCCCAAGGTTTCAATAATTTCTCCGTATTCGTGCAGGGTGTCGAACACGAAATCATCATTGAAGCCGAACAAACGTGGCAGTACAGTAGGATGCCCTGGTTCCTGATAGGAGTTTCTGTACTCCCCAAAACGGTTGCCTTCCGGAAATTCAAATATGGCGTTAATCCAGATGCCACTTCCACAGTCTTCCGTTTCCTCGTGAAATTTCGTCAGTGTCCCGTCAAGGGCAATTCTCATGTACCAACGATGATAGGCATGTTCGGGGCGAAGAGAGATGGCAAACAAGAAATCGTTCTCACTTGTGAACAAGGATCTCTGCATCATGGATCGAGGACATTCACCTGGCAACTCTACCTCTCTCAAATACAACAGTTCGAGTTCTTCGCTGAAATGCATGACAAAAGGCTTCGATATTTGCTCGTCAAAGTGTACGAAATGACCTATGGCATAGAACGCATCCGTATGCCAAGGGTCGCGGTACAACCCCACGACACCTGAGAACACGTCATCGTTGCCGATGGGCAGTGTTTTGAGCAAAACGCCGTCTTGGGAGATTTTTTTCAGTTCACCACGGCCTCCGTAATAGTCATACACGGCGATAATAAGGCAACTGTCATCGGTTTCGATGGCGGCACTGGCGCAAAACGACTTTTCCGCTTGCTCATACACGTTGAAAAAGCCCTCCTTTTGCGGGAAGGCTGTAGCGCAGCATAGCGACAAGGATAAAATTATCAATAGTTTTTTCATAATAAGTAACTGTTCAAAATTAAACTGCTTAATATAAGCTTTTTAGCCGTCAGCTTTCAGCTTGGTAGCACCATGGCTGACGGCTGACGGCCAAATTCACTTGCCGCAAAAATAAGGTTTTTTCCTTATTCCGCAAACACCTTCTCCCCTATCGCCTCATTCAGCTTGATATCCTCAAAGTGAATCGAGGTGACGTCGCCGCTGGCGTCCTTGAACTCCACACGGCTGATGCCTTTGGTCTTCTTGTCGAAACGAAACACCAACTGGCTGAACATGCGCTTCATGTCGCGGCGCTTGGGGGTCATCTCGGCACGCCAACAAGCGTCTTCGTCATACAGCACGACGTCGAACACCGACGTGTCGAACAACTTCTTACCCGAGGCACTGCCCATGATGATGCTAACAATGCCTTGGTACATGCGGCCCGACTTGGCGTCCAAGGCCTCGGCCTTGCCGTCCGTCACTTTGACGATGCGTTCGCCATTGACGACCAAGGCAAAGGCGTAGGGCTCGGTGTATTCCCACCGCATCTTGTCGGGAGCGACATAATGCATGGTGCCTTTTGCAATGGAAGGCTCGGCCAGCATCGAAGAGGTCTTTTCCTGCACAAAACGGCATTGCAAAGTCTGCATCGAGGCAGCGGCCTCGGTCAACTCGGCCACTACCTTTTGGCTCTCGGCCTCAGTAAGAGGTTTCCCGTTCTGGGCCCAAACACTTACGCCTAACAGCACGAACAAAACTAACAAGATGGTTTTCTTTTTCATTTCATACTGATTAATACACACCCTACTACGATGAGTACCACGCCAATCCAACGGGTGAAGGGTATGCTCTCCTGAAACAAAAAGAATGCCAAAAACATGCCAAAGATGAAACTAAGACTCGACAAAGGATAGGCCTGGCTGAAATCCATCTTTTTCAACACGTAGGCCCAAAGGGCAAAAGAGGCACCAAAAAACAGCACCATCAAAGTAAGGACCCACCAGTTACTGATGGAGGTTGCCTTGAGATTTTGGTATGCCCAACCGCCTTCTCCGAGTTTATCGACGAATAACTTGAACATCGCCTGCCCGCCTGCCAACGACAAAGCTTGAAGTATTACAAATATGATGTATTCCCACATGGTTTTATCTTTCTAATAAGGTTAGTGTAAAGTCTTTTCCGTCGGAGCGGTTGAACAGCATGATGCAAGCAGGTTGTTTGTCGGATGCTTCGTTGGCGTTAACAAAGAGATGCGACGGCACACGGCCCGCCTTGAGGCATTGTGCGGCTACATAGAAGCCTAATCCCGATGCGGTGAAGTTTTCGCCGAACAGATGTTTGTATTTCAGCAAGGGCTTGTCGCCGAAGAGGGTCTTTGTCTCAGCCAGATAGGCCTTGTCATTCTCGTGGTTGCCACTAATGCCTGTGAGGATGTAGTCGACATCGGCAAGGCTGCGATCGGCCGACTGCAGCATGGTGGTCACGGCGTCCATTAGGTCGTTCATGGTAGGCTGATGCAGCATCTTGAGGCCGGTGAGACGACAGAGGGGTTTTGTCTCTGGATTGCTTCGTTCCTCGCAATGACGAGACAATACCACCGAGACGGCCACTTCGCCGCAGCGTTCGTCGTCATGACCCATCACACCGCCTTTCTTCATGATGCTATGGAAGGTCTCCGTCATCTCATCGTGGCAACCTACCAAAGCTGAACCAATCTTGCCCAAATGGAACTGCAACCAGGCATCGTGCAAGGCACTCTCAAACGAGATGCCTTTGTGCGCGTAGGTGGCGTTGTAGTTGTAGTTCTTGGTCTGGATGGCCACCAGCGAGCTGATGGTGTTGTGCGTCGACTGCATGAAATAGGTGGGTTTCAGCAGTTGTTCGCCTTCGTTGGAGAGAGCGTCGAGGAAGAACTCGGTGTTCTCAATGCAGCCAAAGCCCGTTCCCGTCATGATGGCATCAACAGTGTCGCAACCCGCTGTCTTCAAGGCTTCTTTGGAGGTGGCCAAGGCACGTTTCAAGATGCGGCCCATGCGGCGCGCCTCGATAGGTGAGATGTATTCCTTGAAGCTCGGGTCGATGGAGCGGGTGAAAGGCACATCATACATGATGGGGTTATCCATCCACTCCTCGCTCAGCGGCTGCTGCATGGAGATATGCTTGGCGGAAAGAATGAAAATGTCGTTCCTGCGTGTAGGAGATTGCGGGTCAAGCCCGCAATGACGCTCAACCGATAAGTCGTCTCGCGTCTCGCAGTCCCGCAGTCCCGCAGTCGCAGAAAGCAGCAGCGACGAGTCATTCCCGCCAAAGCCGAAGGCGTTGCAGAGCACGTGTTTCAGCGCTTTCTTCTCGGGTTTTGCCACGGGAACAACGCCGTTGTCCATAGGCTGCGACCAGTTGAGGTTGACGGGCAGGAAGCCATGCTGCAAAGCCAAGATGCAGAACACGGCCTCGATGGAACCCGAAGCGCTGGTGGTGTGTCCTGTGAAAGGCTTGGTCGACGACACGGGTGGCACCACTCCGAAGAGGCGCATCATGGCTTGGCTCTCGCTGACGTCGTTGTTGGGCGTGCCTGTGCCGTGCGCATTGATGTAGTCGATGTCGGAAGGTTGTAAGCCCGCCAACGCCAAGGCTTCTTTCATGGCACGGAAAGCACCTTCGCCGTCGGGCGACGATGCGGTCTGGTGGAAGGCATCGCAGGCGTTGCCGTAGCCCGACAACAGCGCCTGTGGCGCAATGCCACGACGCTTGGCACTCTCGGCCGACTCCAACACCAAATAGGCTGCGCCCTCGCCCAGATTCAAGCCACTGCGAGTGGCATCGAAGGGACGACAAGGCTTGGTATCGAGAATCATCAGCGAGTTGAAGCCGTTAAGGTGGAACTTGGTAATGCATTCGCTACCGCCCACCACGACGATGTCGGCCTTTCCACAGCGGATCATATTGGCACCCTGTATGACCGCATTGGCTGCCGACGAGCAGGCCGTAGCCAGCGTGGTGGCAAAAGCGAACTTACCGAAGTGGCCAGCCGTCATCTCCGAACAGCTGCCACAGTCGTAAACGGCGATGTATTCCTTGTGCGCGTCACCGTTGAGGTAGTCGAGATAGTATTGCTCGCTCATGTCCATGCCGCCCACCGTAGTACCCGAGATGAAACCCACCTTGGGCAACATCTCAGGGGTCAAGCGAGCCTCATCCAAGGCCTCGCCCAAGGCCAACATGCCCATCAGGGCGGTGCGGGTGGTGACGGCATTGGGGGCAATGCCCAGACGTTCACGCATCTCGGCATCGGTCAGCTTCACCTCGCCGACGGGAAACTCCTTGTGTTCCGTCTTCAAGTATTTCAGTTGGCCCACGCCCGAGCGGTTGTTCAGCAACGCCTCCAATGTGGCGGCCTTGCCAATGCCGATTGCCGATACTACACCGGTGCCTGTTATGTAAATCGGATCAATCATTTACTTCGTTCTGTTCTTCTGGATGTAATCAGCCATCACGGCCACCGACTTGAAGATTTCCTTGCCCATGGAGGGGTCTTGCAACTTGATGCCATAGTTCTTCTCCATCAGCACGATGAGCTCAAGGGCGTCGATGGAATCAAGGCCGAGGCCTTCGCCAAACAGAGAGGCGTTCTCGTCGATGTCTTCGGGGGTCATGTCTTCAAGGTTCAAAGCCTCGATGATCTGTTGCTTTAAGGTGTAAATCAGTTCGTCCATTGTATTGTTATTTAAAGATTTATAATTCAAAGATTCAAAGATTTCAAGATCTGCAATAAGGGCAGGTTCTATGGATTTTGTATTGTTAAATTGTTGTTTTTCAATCAAAAAGAGACGCGCCTCGAAGTGGTTTTCGTCGGTGCAATCGAGCCAACCACCGAGGATGCTTTGCGTCATCGGGTCTTGGAAGGCATTCATCAATTGCCGTGCCATAATTTGCGCGTCGCACGATTCCATGACGATAAATGAGGTCTCGCCGTAGTATTTGTTGCGGATGGCGATCTCGCCCGTCACGATGTTGGGCAGGGTGTAGACGAAAGCCGCAGGGCTGGGGAAGAAGTTCTCAGGATCTTGTATCGTGGCCTGATAGTTGGTGTCGGCCTGCAATGATGCCGTCCGGTTGAACAGCACCACGGCACGGTCCTCGCGCGGCACAAAACGTTCCTCGCCTTCGTCCTTCAGCAGCATCTCCGAAGCCACAAAACCCAGCTTGCTCAGCGTGTCCATCTTGAAGAACTTGGGATAGTCGCCCACGTGGGCACGATACAACTCGGTCAACAAAGCGTTGCCTTGCTCGGCATGGCTCATGTTGACGCCGTTGAGCTTCACGGCCTCAGGGGTGATGATGACAAAGTGTTTCAGCATGACATACCTCCTTTCGCAAAAAGCAAGGCTGCATTGCAGCCACCGAAGCCCGAGAGCAGCTTGATGAACATCCGTTTGTCGGTCGATTGGTTTTGGTTGGAAAGCACCAAAGGATGCGTGACACCCAAGGTTTCATAGCCTCTGGTAGCCAATATATTGTGTTCGTCGATGGCGTACATCGAGAGGATGGTTTCAAGGATGCCAGCGGCACCCATGGTATGGCCGTAATAGCCTTTCAATCCGTTGACAGGCACTTGCGACAATCCTGCCCTTTCGATAGCCACCGATTCCATCTCATCGTTATACATCGTGGCGGTGCCATGAGCGTTGATGAAAGCGATTTGGTCGGGGTCGACATCGCCGAGGGCAACCTTCAATGCCCTGTAACTGCCTTCGCCCGTGCGCGACGGACCACTAATGTGGTTGGCGTCATTGCGGATGGCGCCACGGCAAGCCACCCATTCACTGGGATCAACTGTTTTATTCCGTGTATAAATGATGGTTGCAGCCGCATCGCCAAGGTTCAATCCACAGCGGTTGGCATCAAAAGGCTTGCAAGGTTCGGGCGATAAGGCCTTGAATGACTGAAAGCCCGAGACGATGAAGGCCGACTGCACGTCGCAGCCTACCGTCACGACATAGTCGAAACAGCCGCTTTCCAAATTGCGCATGGCTTCAATCTGGGCACACACGCCCGAGATGCAGGCATTAGACACCACAATCGGCGGATTGGGATTATGAAAGAAATCCGTCATCTGACGCGCCGCCGAGCCTAACAGCACTCTTTCCTCTGAAAAACCCGTCTCTCTCTTATCCAAAAGGAAGACATTGCCCTTGGTGGTGGAGAGGATGAAGAGCACCCGCTCCGAGGCCGAGTTGATGCCCGCCTCTTGGATGGCGCGCGAAGCCGAAAGGATGATCATCTTCTCGAAGAAGGTGTATTTTGCGTTGTCAGCCAAGGTAGCAAAGGCTTGTTCCACCTTGTCGCGGTCCACCAACGAAGCCACAAAAGGCTCAGGCAGGTCCCACTTGCCTTCAAAGCGCCTGAGCGCCGACTGCCCTGCCTTGACAGCGGCATAGTTCTCGGTGGTGCTCATGCCCAAGGGCGAGATGATATTGTTGGCCACGCTGACAATCATACGTTTACCTCCCATCTTTGTTTCCATTCCTCGTAAAACTTGGGGCAGTACAAGACCAGTTGATGCGTGACTTTGTCCATGAAAACCTGCACCGAATGACCAGTGACGAACACTTCCTTGGTCGCGGCATCGCGGATTTCGTAGTCGAAGATGATCTTGGCGGCGTCGGTGGGACGGTAGATGAGCTCCACCTCGGGTTTCATGCCATAAATCATCGGTCGTTTGTATTTGAAAGAAAGCTCGACGATGGGCTCAAAGAAGCCTTGGTCGTACATCATCAGGTAGCCCAAGTCGTATTTCCGGCCGAATTCCTCGCGGGCGTCTTCGAAGTACTTGGCATAGTTGCCATGCCACACCACGCCCATCGAATCCACTTCACTGAAGCGGATGTCGAAACTCTTGGTGACCGATAATACTGTATCTTTCTTCATGATTTTCAATCTTTTGAATCAATGTCTGTCAAGGCGATTTTCATGTTGCAACGCGCCAATTCCTCTTCTCCACTCCTGACTATGGCTTCCACCAAAGTCACCTGAAATACCTCTTCGAGCAGTTGTATGGTCGTCACCAGATGCTCGCCCACATTCGGTGTGCGTGCGATGTTCAGATTGCTGATGGAACCTATCACACCTATCTTGACCGTCTCACCGCTATTGAGATTGATGTATCCGATACGCGCGGCACAGGTTTGGGCGATGTTTTCCACCAGACCTGCCGCCGACATGCGCCCGTTGTCGACAAACAGGTTATCGGGGCGCACTTCGAGTTCCGTCACGGAATACACCTTGTCGCTCGACACCAAACGGTCGATCATCACGAAAGGCGGGCGCTGTGGGATCAGTTCCTTCAAGGCTATGTCTTCTATCGCTCTCATGCTTTCCAAAAATCAAAATAGTTGAACCATTGGGTAGGATAGCGGCGCACGATGTCTTCGAGTTGTGTGGCAAAGGCTTGTGCCAACTGTTGCATTTGTTCGCGTTTGTTGACAGTGCGGTCGCATTGGATGGGACGCACGTATGCGTGATAGGTCCTCATGCCTTCCTTCATCACGAAGACGGCCAGCACTTGTACTGACTTCTGCACCGCCAAGGCAAAACCACCCATGGGGAAATGCGCCGTTGCACCAAAGAATTGGCAGTCGAGGGTCTTCTGTGAGCCGAAGATGCGGTCGCCAGGCATGCTGACGATTTCGCCATTGTCGAGCGCGGCATTCAAGGCAAACAGATGCGAGAGGTCTTCCTTCACGAGGATCATGCCCATGTTGTTTTGCGACAACAAGCGTTGGCGGTTTTCCATCACCGTGGCCGTCTCGCCAGCAAAAACCAAAGCATTGATTTTCTTTTGCTTAGGTTGCAACGAATAACCACCCATCTCGTAGTTGCCCACATGACTGCTCAACATCATGAAGCCTTCGGGGTGGGTCTCCAAGGCGTCCATCTGCTCCTGCCCTTCCTTGATGAAATGGTATTTCTTGCCTGCATACACGCCAAAACGGTCCAAGATGACCTGCCCGAAACGGAAATGGTTGGCATAGACCTTCCAGAACGACTTCCATGGTCCAAAGCCGAAACGCTTGCGGAAGAACTGGTACATGGCTTTGTAGCCTTTCCTGCTGAACAGCATATAGAAAGGCACCACCGTGGCCATGATGCCATAAGGCAGCCACAATGGTGACACACGGAACACCGCGATGAGGCTACGCTGCATCCACGGCAATCCGTCGGTCTTGCCCGACCATTCGTTATGTTGCAAGCTGTCGGCCATGCTTGGGTCAGGCGGTCTTTTTCTCGATGTAGTCGCAGAAATCGTTGAATGTCTTCACATTCGCCATCTCTTCGGTCTTGATCTTGAAGCCAAACTTCTTCTCGACGATGACCACGATGTCGACGAAATCGAGGCTGTCGATGCCGATGTCTTCTTTTAGACGGGCTTCCGGCTGGATCTTTTCTTCGTCAATCTCAAGGTCGTCGATGAGGAACTCCTTGACTTTTGCTTCTATTTCTTGTCTATCCATTTATGTTGAATTGTTGATTGTTTAATTGTTTAATTGTTTAATTGTTAAATTGTTTAATTGTTGCATTCCACATTCAGCATTCCACATTCATCATTCAGCATTTCTTACAGACCATAATGCTGTGTCCAAGGCCGAGGGCGTCGTGGATGGTCTCCACTTCGAGGCCGGCCTTTCTGACCAATTCGGCCATGTCGCCGCTGTGGTACATCTTGCTGTTGCCATTAGCCAAGGCGGTGAAATACAGGCTCGTCATGGTCAAGGCGAAAGCAGCGGAAGAATAGCGTTGGCGGTCCCAGAAGGTCTCCATGATGCAGAGGCGGCTGTCCTTGTCCATGATTTTGGCGGCACGCGACACGATGCTCATGATCTCGTCCTCGCCAAAGCAGTCGAGGAACTGGCTCATCCAGATGATGTCGTAATGCTTGTCGGTCGGGAACTGCTGGCTGTCGTCCAACAAGTTGATGCCATAGCCGTCGATGCGGTCGGCGCCTTTTTTGCCTTTGGTGAACTCACGCATCATCTCCAACTGCTGCGGAAGGTCCATGATGGTCACCTTGACATTCTCATCGTAGTCGACACAGCGCAAAGCCCAGCGACCGGTGTTGCCGCCCACATCCAAAACGGTCTTGGGATGGTCGCCAAAGAGCAACTGCAAAGCCTGGTCGAAAGAGTGGTCGGAATAGTAATGGTCGAAGCCGAACCAGCTCTTCTGCACTTGCGGCGGCAGTTGCGAAAGGCCTTCGTAGATGGTCGGCCAGCTGCCGAAATGCTCCAAACCTGCCGGACGGCCTTCCTTCAAAGCTTCTTCGAGATGGAACCAACCTTCGTAGTTGACATCGTGGTTGAAGTCAATATTGACGCGGATGGCGGGGTCGGTGAGCAGGAACCAACCGGTCTTCGACAAGGTGAAACGGTCGGTTTCGGTATTCACCAACACGAGGCCGATGCAGAGCGAGCCTTCCATCAGCACCTTCACCGCGTAGGGCGAGAGACCCGTCTTCTCAACGATTTCGGCTTGGGTCAAGCCCTGTTCGTTGTCGCGTAGCATGTCCAAGATGCCAAATTTGATCATCAGGCGGCCCACTTGGAAGATGATGGGGCCAAAAGCGATGAAATAGGCTAGTTCTTGGGCTTCGCCGGCTTTTTTATGTTCTTTGGTATAAGCCTTTTCAAGGGCA
>CADBGN010000067.1 GCA_902794155.1 uncultured Bacteroidia bacterium | reverse complement strand
AGACATTGGAAACCAAAGACTTGTCATCAATCCTCCTTTGCCAACCTTTACCACAGAACAGATTGACGCTTCGTTCGACCTGCCCTATACTCGCCTGCCACATCCCAAATATGCCAAGCGCGGCGTCATCCCTGCATACGAGATGATCCGCCACTCGGTCAACCTGCATCGCGGTTGCTTCGGTGGCTGCGCCTTCTGCACCATCTCGGCACACCAGGGCAAGTTTGTGGCCTCGCGCAGCAAGGAATCCATATTAAAAGAGGTGGAAAAGGTGACAGAGATGGAGGACTTCAAAGGCTATATCAGCGACCTGGGCGGTCCCTCGGCCAACATGTACCGCATGAAGGGCAAGGACGAACGCCTCTGTGAGAAATGCGCCCGTCCCACCTGCCTTCAACCCAACGTATGCAAGAACCTCAACACCGACCACCATCCGCTGATCGAAATCTATAAAGAGGTGGACAAGAACCCGAAAGTGAAGAAAGCCACCATCGGCTCGGGCATCCGCTATGACCTGTTTTTGCACGACAGCACACCCGAGGAAAACAAGACCATGGGCTATGACGAGTATTTCCATCAGTTGGTCACCAGGCATGTGAGCGGCCGACTGAAAGTGGCCCCAGAACACACCAGCGACGCTGTGCTTAAACTCATGCGCAAGCCCAAGTTCGACATGTTCGTAAAGCTGAAGAAGAAGTTCGACCAAATCAACGAAAAGGAGCATCTCAACCAGCAACTCATCCCCTATTTCATCTCCTCCCACCCTGATTGTTACCTTGAGGACATGGCTGACTTGGCAGTAAGAACCAAGGAATTAGGGTATCGCCTAGAGCAGGTCCAGGACTTCACGCCTACTCCCATGACCTTGGCCACCGAGATTTACTATTCCGGCTACGATCCTTATACCTTGGAGCCTGTCTTTTGTGCCAAGACCAAAGAGGAGAAACTCGCCCAACAACGCTTTTTCTTCTGGTACAAACCCGAGATTAAAAAGCTCTTCAAGTCATAAAAAATCACTACTTTTGCCGCAAATTTCCAAATCATAAAAACCAAGCAATGAAAAAGCATCTCATCGGAGCCATCATGCTCATCGCCGCAATTGCCTTCGCTGGCTGCGACAACAACGCAAAAAAAGAAAAGGAACAAGCTGAAAAACCAGCCCCTACGGAAGTAGAAGCTGAAAAGCCTGAACTTCCTAACCGTCTGCTCATCATCGTCGATCCGCAGATTGATTTCACCACTGGTAGTTTGGCTACGGCCAAAGGTCCTGCCTCAATGGATTATCTCGCCAAAGCTTTGAACGACGGCGCATGGAAAAATTACGGTTGGATTATCACTACCCAAGACGCCCACCCAGCCAACCACTGCTCTTTTGTTGAGCAAGGTGGCGTGTTCCCACCCCACTGCGTGCAAGGCACTGAAGGCATGAACGTCTACCCTGCTTTACAAGAAGTTTTGGATCACCTCATGCAGAGCAATCTCGGATTGGAAATCCATTTCATGCAGAAAGGCAACCTCGCCGAGAAGGAAGAGTTCAGCATCTTCCAAAACGAATTCAGTGGCGAAAAACTGCGTAAGACCATTGATGAAGTAGGTTTTGAAGGCATCGATGTGTGTGGCATTGCCACCGATTACTGCGTCTATGAGACCACCAAGGACCTCATGGCTTTCTATCCTGCCAAGCAGATCCGCATCGTCACCAACTGCCTCGCCGCCGTCGACGATAACGACACCAAACTCGCTGACTTGATGAAGGAAAACGGCATTCAAGGCATTGAGTTTTAACTGAGGGGACGGCCCTTCGACAAGCTCAGGGACCTTCTTTTTACTGACATTGAGGGTGCCTGAGCCCGTCGAAGGCCCCGCGTCAAAAGAATCATGAGCAAATTTAAATCATTCTTACAGCGCAAGGGCGTCGACATGACCTGGAAGGCCTATTTTGTCGACGCTCTTGGTGCTATGGCGTTAGGCTTGTTTGCTTCGCTGCTCATCGGCACCATCTTCCAGACCTTGGGCGACAAGACGGGCATTGAGGCCTTCGCGACCATCGCCAAATACGCCAAAGCCGCCACAGGAGCCGCCATCGCAGTTGCCATTGCATACAAGCTGCGTTGTGAGGGTCTGGTCCTATTCAGCGCCATCGCCGTTGGTATCGCGGGCAACGAGCTAGGTGGACCCATGGGCGCTTACGTTGCCGTGATTGTGGCCGCAGAATTAGGCAAAATCGTTTATAAGGAGACCCAAGTCGACATCCTCGTCACGCCCGCCGTAGTCATCATCAGCGGTGTGCTAATGGCTTACGCCGTAGGAGCTCCCATCCAAAAAGTGATGACTGCCCTCGGCACCTTCATCGAGAACGCCACGCAGATGCAGCCCTTCCTCATGGGAGTCATCGTTTCGGTGGTCATCGGTTCTGTGCTCACCCTGCCCATCAGCTCAGCGGCTATCTGCCTCGCCATCGGTTTGGGTGGCATCGCAGGAGGCGCTGCCACGGCTGGTTGCTGCGCCCAGATGATTGGTTTTGCCGTGTTGAGCTTCAAGGAAAACCGTTGGGGTGGACTCGTGGCACAAGGTCTCGGCACTTCGATGCTGCAGATGGGCAACATCGTGAAGAATCCCAAAATCTGGATTCCCGTACTGCTCACTTCCGCCATCACAGGACCTATCTCGACCTGCATCTTCCATTTGGAGAACATCCCCATCGGCTCTGGCATGGGCACCTGCGGCCTCGTCGGACCCATCGGCATCTATACCGCCATGCCCGAAGGTGGCATGAACATGTGGATAGGTATGGGGGTGGTCTGCTTCGTATTACCTGCCGTGCTCACATGGGTCTTCGGACTGATATTGAGAAAGATCGGCTGGATCAAGGAAGGCGACCTCAAAATCGACTGCTGATGCCGAAAAAGTCCCAAAAGCCACTCACTCTCGACCAGGTTCTTGACAAAATGGCCAAATACTGCGCCTATCAGGAACGTTGCGTAAAAGACGTGAGAGACAAACTGAAGACCTTCGACATCTCCGAAGAGGGAAAAAACAAAATCCTAGATTATCTGTTGGATAACCGCTTTGTCAATGATGAGCGGTTTGCCATGGCTTTTGTCCGAGGCAAGGTCAACCAAAGCGGCTGGGGTGTGAACAAGATCCGTTTCCACCTCATACAGAAAGGCATTGACAAGGAGATTATCGATGAAGCCTTGGAACAGACCGATGAAGAGGTCTATCGCCAACGTCTCATCGACATCCTCAAGACAAAATCAAAGACTATAAAGGCCGAAACTGACTTCGAGAAAAAACGCAAACTGGCTGCCTACGCCATGCAGAAAGGCTTTGAAGGCTCGCTGGTTTGGGAGGTGCTTAAAGGGATTGCTTCGCAAGAAATCTAAGGAAAATCAGCACCAAAATCTCTGAAAATCATTTTGAAAGATTTTAGAATTGATTTTGAGAGATTGCTTGCCGTTAGGCAATCCCAAAAAATCATTATCTTTGCCGCGCAAATCACCAAACCTGATGAAATACACAAAGAGACTGATCACACAAACGCCTGAGTGTCTGACAGAACCTGTCGGGCAATCGCTCAATGTGATTATCTCAACGCTCTTTGCATTGGTGTTTCTGACGGCATACGTACCTTTTTCAGGAACGGCATGGTTCCAAGTCGGAAAAGGCAGCTATTTCTTCACCACTTTAGCATTCGTGGGCACTGGAACCTTGTTCTTAGCCCTCAGCCGCACTTTCATGACTTGGCTGGTCCGCAAGATGCGACATTTCCCCTTCTGGCTTTACATCCTCTGGCTTTTCCTCGAAATCGTACTGATTGCCGTGTATTACACGCTCCTCTCCTATTTCCAGATCCAAACGACGGAAGCCATGGGGCATAGCTTTGCCTTCATCCTGGCCAAAAGTTTTCTCGTCACTTTGGTAGCTTTGGGTGTGCCCTACACCGTCACCGACTTGGTTATCTTATTGAAAGACACGCAACAACGCCTCATGCTCACCAAGAGCGACACGGTGGAGTCGGACGATGAGGTGATGCCTGAACACACAGAGATCATCAATCTGATGGACAACAACGGCAACCTTAAACTGTCCGTCAAGCTCGACAACCTTTATTACATCAAGGCGGAAGACAATTATATCAATGTGTTTTACCAACGCAGCGGCACCATCGCCAGTTATCTGCTCCGCTGCAAGATGCAGACCATCGCCGACAACTGCGTGGATTCCAGCTCGTTGATGCGCTGCCACCGCTCCTATATCGTCAATATAAAAAAGGTGAGTGTGCTCCATAACGAAGCCGACGGTTTCGTCATCGACTTCGAACGGGAGGGATTAGAATCCGTTCCAGTTTCTAAGACCTACTCAGCAAAAGTACTGGAAGCCTTCAATAAGAAATAATACAGAAAAGCCCCGCCAATTGGCGAGGCTTTTCCTTCTGCTATCGTTTTCAATAAAATTCAAAATTGCCTTCATGACGCAGCCATAGATCCCTTGCTCCGCACAAACCAGCGCTGGGATGACATGGCTGCTGCAGTCTCGCGTCTCAAAGTCACTCCGTCTCGTGTACTGTTTTAGCAATTCATACCACCACAGCAGTGGATGACCTGACCCGTGACATACGAGCTGAGGTCGCTGGCGAGGAAGAGCGCCACATTGGCCACATCCTCGGGCGTACCACCGCGACGCAGCGGAATCAGGCTTTCCCAAGCTTTACGCACGTCCTCAGGAAGGGCGTTGGTCATGGCGGTGATGATGAAACCAGGAGCAATGGCGTTGTGACGGATATTGCGCACGCCCATCTCCTTGGCCGCGCTCTTCGTGAAACCGATGATACCGGCCTTCGAAGCACTATAGTTGCACTGGTTGGCATTGCCCGAAACGCCTACCACGGAGCTCATGTTGATGACGCTACCACCAGCCTGCTTCCACATGACGGGCTGCACAGCCTTGGTGAAGTTGAACACCGACTTGAGGTTCACGTTGATGACGGCATCCCATTGTTCCTCGGTCATGCGCTTCAGCGCAGTGTCCTTGGTGATACCGGCATTGTTAACGAGGATGTCGATGCGACCGAAGTCTTTGACGATTTCGTCAACGACCTGGTGCGTCTCCTCAAAGTTGGCGGCATTGGAGGCATAAGCCTTCACCTTGACACCACAAGCTTGCAGTTCCTTTTCCGTTTCCACGACGACATCGTTCAAGGCGATATCGGTGAAGGCGATGTTGCAGCCTTCCTGGGCAAAACGCAAAGCAATGGCCTTGCCGATGCCACGACCAGCTCCCGTAATCAGAGCCACTTTATTGTCTAATAATCCCATGATTTTCTATTATTTAGTTTTCTTTTGGTATTTCTCAATCATATCATACAAGTCGCCGACGGTTTTGACGTTGGCCGTATCGTCCTCGGAGAATTTCACATTGAATTCGCTCTCCAAAATCATGAGAAGTTCCACGACATCCAACGAGTCGGCGCCCAAGTCGTTGAAAAGGTTCTTCTCTGGCGTGATTTCACGCTCGCTGACATTCAGCTTGGTAGCGATAAACGCCTTCGCCTTGTCTTGAATCGTTGCCATCCCAAATTTAAGATTTAAAATTCAAGATTCACTGTTTGTTCCGAGTGTCGGGGAGCAGGGCAAACGAAAGCTCGCCCTTCACGCACATCTTGCCGCCCACGCTGAGCACAGCGGAGCAGATGTAGATATTGGCACGATGATAGGTCAACGTGGCTTCCACCTCGGCGGTGTCGCCCGGCTTGACGCTGTTCTTGAAACGCACCTTGTCGATGCCTGTGTAGAAGGTAAGCTTGCCGATGAGGTCGTCCTTCATCAGCAGGGCGCACGACTGGGCCATAATCTCGCAAAGGATGACGCCAGGCACGACAGGTTCGCCAGGGAAATGACCTTGCAGGAAGAACTCCTCGCCCGTCACATGGTACTTGGAATGACACACATGGTTCTCGTCGAGGTTCATCTCGTCGACCAAAAGCATAGGCTCGCGGTGCGGGAGATACTGTTTGATTTCGTCTCTGTTCATATTGTTGATTATTTCAAGATTTCTAATTTCAAGATTTGAGGCTTCTGGCTTCTGGCCTTTGGCTTCTGGCAGTTTCACACTTTTCGTGATGCTGCCAGAGGCCAGTAGCCAAGAGCCGGAGGCATTATTAGATTTTGCGGATCGCCAGGCATGCGTTATGTCCACCGAAGCCCAAGGAATTGGAAATGGCAATGTCCAGATTTACTTTGAGCGGATTGTTGGGTGTGTAGTCAAGGTCGCACTCGGGATCGGGTTCATCCAAGCCGATGGTCGGAGGCACGATGTTGTTATTCAAAGCCATCACACTGATGATCAGCTCGATGGCACCTGCTGCGCCAAGAGCATGACCCATTTCCGACTTGGTCGAGCTGATATGGGCCTTGTGGGCTTCTTCCTCGCCCATCGCAATCTTGATGGCGCGGGTCTCACCGCTGTCGTTCATCGGGGTGCCCGTACCGTGGGCGTTGATATAAAGGCTCTCACCCGCCTTGAATTGGGCTTCTTCGAGGGCTTGCTTGATGGCCAAACTTTGCGTAGTGCCATCAGGACGCGGAGCCGTGCTATGGTAGGCATCACATGAGTTGCCGTAACCGCAAAGCTCGGCATAGATCTTGGCACCACGTTGCTTGGCATGTTCATACTCTTCCAAAAGCACGATGCCTGAACCCTCGGCGATGACAAAACCAGCACGGTTCTTGTTGAACGGCAAGGAGGCATATTTCGGGTCTTCCGACTTCGTCAAAGCCTTGCAGTTGGCAAAACCACCGATGGAGACAGGGTTGATACCAGCTTCAGAACCACCGGCGATGATGGCATCGGCATAGCCGTGCTTGATGGCACGATAAGCTTCACCAATGCTGTGGGTACCCGTAGCACATGCTGTCACAATCGGGACACAAGGGCCTTGGGCGTTGTAGCGGATAGCCACACTACCTGAGGCTTGGTTACCAATCATGGTCGGGATCATCAAAGGAGAAATCCAACGTGCACCTTCTTCATAATAGGTCTTGACGCCTTTCATAATGGTGTCGAAGCCACCGATGCCGGAACCGACATACACGCCCAAGCGGTCGGGGCTCATCTGCATGTCCTCATTGTCCTTCATGGCTTGGTAGGCAGCGGCCAAGGTATAGACCGCAAAACGGTCGTTACGCTTGACAAAGCCCTTGTCGACGCCACAAGCCTCGGGATTGAAGTCCTTCAGCTCGGCAGCGATCTTCACAGGAAGGTCGGTGGTATCAAACGACTTGATGAAGTCGATGCCGCAATAGCCCTTCATCAGGTTATCCCAAATGGTCGGCAGGTCGTTGCCAATCGGCGAAATGGCGCCCATGCCGGTGATAACTACTCTTCTATTTTCCATATATCATTTGTTCTTTTATTCATTAAACCTTGGAGTGAGTCTTTCAGCCTATTGCGTCATGGCGGAGGAACATCCGCCATCTCCTAAGCAAGAAGGGAGACTTTTTTACTTCAGGAGATCGCGGATCGAGTCCGCGATGACGGCAAAGGCTTGGGGTCTCACATTCATTAAAATTCCCATTCCCACAAGCAGGCGGCAGAGACGAAGCCAGCGCCAAAGGCACTCATGATGATCTTGTCACCTTCCTTAATCTTGCCCGCTCTCAGCATTTCGTCAAGCATGATCGGGATGCTGGCTGATGAGGTGTTGCCGTACTTCTCGATGACGGTAGGGTATTTCGATTCGGGACCTCCGATGATGTTGCGGATGCCCTCAATGATGCGCTTATTGGCCTGATGAAGCAAGAACCACGTGATGTCCTCATGGGTCAAGTGGTTGTAGTCCAACACATTCTGTATATCCTTAGCCGATTCGGTGACAGCAGTTTTAAACAATTCCTTGCCCTTCATCACCAAAGGTTGGCCTTTGACGTAGTGCTGCTCAAAAGGCGTCGTCTCCATGCCGCGCTCATAATAAAGCACATCGCGGTCGCTGATCATGGTAAGCTTCACGTCTTTAAAAGCATTGCCGGCAGTAAGCACCACGGCACCAGCACCATCGCCGAACAACACGCTACAGTCACGCTCATGCCAGTTGCAGTATTTGGTGGGCTCTTCGGCACACAATATTAATATGTTCTTCGCATGACCGGCTTTCATCATGCCATCGGCAAGCATCAAAGCGTTGACAAAGCCAGCGCACGCCACGTTGATGTCGAGGCCGGCGCAGTTGAGGCCAAGACGTTTTTGAACGATGCAACTCAATCCAGGGGTGATGTGGCGGTTGGCCACATTCGAGACCAACAAAAAGTCGATTTGGTCGGGACGCAAGCCCGAGGCGTTGATGGCCTTAGTGCCGGCCTCAACAGCCAAGTCATACAAATCTTCGGTAGATAAAAGATGGCGGGCTTGGATACCCGTTCTGCTCGAAATCCAAGTGTCGTTGGTGTCCAAGAAAGTCGCCAAGTCATCGTTGGTGACGGTGAGGGACGGCAACGCGCTTCCAGTTCCAATTATTTTCATTTGTGTTTCGATTAAAATTAAAATTCGATTTCGGTTTTTATTAAAACGATGCAAAAGTACAGCAACGTACGATGCCGCGGGGAAAATGTGCCGAATACGGGCCAATTGTGGCGAAATTCGGCTATTTGTGGCGAAATTCGACCTTTTTTGTGGCGAAAAATGGATTTTTGACAATGTGTTAGGCCAAATTTCCCTATTTTTGGAGTCGAAATACGGACCGTTTTTTGAATGAAAAACAGAATTTGAAATGAAAAAAAGTAGATTTACCACGCTCCATCGCGCTGTTTTTTTAGCGGTGTTTCTTTTCACTGGGCTGGCTTTTGCCCAAGCCCAAACCTTTTTGGGAACGACTGGCGACAAACTTTGGTCAAATGAGGACAATTGGCTTGATGGACTGAAACCCACCGGAATGTTTGATGAGGCGACTATCTCAGCCGATGTCATCGTTGACGAAGATGTAAGCATTGGAACCTTAAATAATTCAGACAATTACACGCTTACCGTCCTTGCAGGAAAAACTCTGATCGTGAATACTGCCATCCATTGGGGCGACAACGACTTGATCCTTGAAGACAAGGCCCAACTGGTCTACAGAGAGCCCGTACAGGTTACAATCAAAAAGAACATTAGCGCCTACGACGAAGACAGTCATCTTTGGGAGCTCATTGCATCGCCTGTACGCGAGGACGTTGTGCCTTCAACAGAAAACGGCATCCTTACTGACCCCGAAGAGGCTTTCGCGTTGTATTCATTCAACGATAACACAGCAGATTGGATCGACTACAAAGACACCCCTTTTGCACTTGAAAACGGGAAGGGCTACTTGTACGCCAATGCTTTCGACACCACTTTGTTATTTGAGGGAACCACCCTTGGCTACAGTGCCGAATGCAACCTCTCCTATCATGCTGGAAATGGAGCTTATGCGGGATGTAATTTCATAGGAAACCCTTTGCCTTGCAATGCCTACCTAAACAGAAGCTATTATGTTTTAAGCGATGAAAGCAATTCCTTAATTGCTGTGCCTAACTCAGCGACCAAGAGCGTAGCACCTTGTTCAGGCCTCATAGTTAATTCAAACGGTTTGGACAACAACGAAGTATTGTTTAGCCACATGCCATTTTTCCAATACTTAAGTTTTCAAGGGTATATAGAAATCACGGCGGCTAAGAGCAATGCACCCGCATCTGTGCTCGACCAAGCCCTTTTAAGCTTCAACGAAGGCGACGATTTGGCCAAATTCAGTATTTTTGAAAAAGCGCCAAGGGTATATTTCACGCATGACAACAAAGACTTGGCCATCCTTAGTATCGACAGCGTCGATGTGCAACCCTTTAAGTTCAAAGTCGAGGAAAACGGCAACTATACCCTACATTTCAATATCGACAAACCCAACCTCAGCTATCTGCATCTCATTGATAACATGACTGGTGCAAACATCGACCTGCTGACGACGCCTAACTACAACTTCTCCGCCAACGCCGACGACTATGCCTCTCGCTTCAAACTGGTGTTTGACCCGCATTATGGCATTGAAGAAGACGGCCCTTCGACAGGTTCAGGAACCTTTGCATACTATGTAAATGGGGAAATCCATTTGGTTATGGAGACACAAGACCTTTCGTCTCTACAGGTTATTGATCTGACTGGGCGTGTGATTATGAAAAGAGACGCGATAAATCGCGTCTCTACAAATGGGATTGCACCAGGTCTCTATATTTTGCGCCTTGAAACTCTAAACGGGATTAGAACGCAAAAGCTGGTCATCGAATAACTTACATTCCACCCATGCCTTGAGGAGCACTGCCAGATTCTCCCTCACCTTGGCGGGCGCGTTGCTCAAGTTCCATCTTACCGAAGCGGAAGGTCACACCGACCGCCACGCTACGTGTGTTGTACTTATAGTTTGATGTCGACTGAACGTATGGGCTGCTATTCGATTGCCCAAATTGGTTCGTGTTAAAGATGTCGTTCGCGTTGACATACACCGACATCTTGCGGTCGAAGAAGTCGGCACGCAGACCCGCATTGATACCGAACCAGCCTTTACGCTCGCTGAACAGGGACTGCGTCGGCGAACTGTAATAGCCCGAGGCCGTCACTTCCAGTTTGTTCCAAAGTTTGGCCCACATGTTCAGGCGGAAACTGTACGACCACTTCTCAAACTCGTAAGGCTTCTCGTTGTATTCCGTGTAGATATAGGAATCGTAAAGGTTGGCATAGAAACGCAAGTTGAAGAAAGCGCTCGGACGGTACATCATGTTGTACTCAAAACCGGTGGTATGGCTCTTTCCCACATTGACAGGATAGGAATAAGGCACCACACGGTCGTAAAGCCAATGGTATTCCGAAAGTTTTATCTGATTGACCTCGTTGTTCTTGCCGCGATAGTAGGCCGACAAACCCACCGAGCCGAAGTTGTTCCAATACTTGGTCCAACCCGCCTCGACGGAATGGGTGTAGATTCGTTCCAGATCAGGATTACCCGTGCTGTAGCTGTCCATGTGATACAATGGGAACTTGCTCAATTGTTCAGCATTAGGTGCAGCGATGCGCATCGTGTAGCTCAATTTGAAGTTGTGCATCGACTCGGTGCGGTACGACAGATGCAACGACGGCCTAACGCTAGGAAAATGCTTCCTGAAATTATAATCGGTGGTGTCGCCAGGGAAGGTGTAGGGATATTCTCCGCTGACCAGCTCGCTGACGAAACGGATGCCCGGCTTCACGGTGAAGCCTCCGAACTTGTGCTGCAAGGTAATGAAAGCCTCGTTGTTCAGCTTGGTGAAATTGGCTTTGTAGGAACGGTAAACATCGTTCACCCATTCGCCGTCAACAATCGAGTCTGTCTTAAGATACCTTTTCTCGGGATCATAGCCCACGGTGTAACCCACCGAGATCTCGCCATTCTCGGAATAAGGTCGGTTGTAGACGATTTCACCCTCCGCACCCATGGATTTATAGCTGTTTTCCTGTCGATACATGAGGGTGTAATCCATAGGAGAAGTAAACTGTCTCTTCACTTCACCGCCATTAGCGCCGCCCCAGCCCATGCCGTTAATGCTGACAGACAGATTGTGTCCCTTGTTGTCGAACTTGTGCTGATAATACAAGCCACCATTGCCGAAAAAGTTTCGGTCATAGGAGTCAGTGCTCTCTTCGAAAATGGTATTCAGCGGATTGGGCAGGTATTCTTCACGAGCTGTTGCAGTGTAATTGGTGTTGCCACCAAAACTCGGCCAACCACTTAACCAAAAGTTGAGGCTGTTCGCCGTATCAATTTCATAATCAAGGCTAAAGAAACCGCCCACATCATAGCCCTTGCTGGTGTAATATGTCGAATCGGTCTCATGGTTGGCCAAGATACCGTCGTTGTTGAACAGTGATTGTTCAACATTGTTGTAGCCTTTCCAATTGGAATAGCCACCATTGATGTAGGCGTTGACCGTCAGTTTGTCGTTTGACCACACATAGGAAGCCCATGGGCCGATGTATGGGCTTGTCGAAGCATTCACGCCGAAGCTGAAGAACTCGTTTTTCTGGATCTTGGCGTTGGTCACAATGTTGATGATGCCATCGGCCTTGGAGCCATAGCGTGCCGAAGGGTTGGTAATGACTTCCACATGGTCGATGCTGTTGGCGGGCATGGTCTGGATGTATGTCTTGAGGTTCTCTGCCGTCATGTGCGAGGGCTTGTCGTTGATCCACACCTCCACACTAGAAGTGCCACGCAGGGTGATGTTGCCTTCCACATCGACCTCCACACCAGGAGCATTCTGCAAGGCATCGGAGGCCGTTCCCGTTTGGATGCTCGGGTCTTCGGCCACATTATACATGGTCTTTTCCCCTTCCACAGCGAACAAAGGACGCTTTTCGGCGACAACCACCTCGCCAAGCTTAGTGGAACCTTCCGAGAGTTTCAACTTACCGAGGTCTTGGTTGCCCTTCACAGTGAGCATCTGCTCGTAGGTCTGGAAACCGATGGCCGAAACCGCCAGACGATAGTCGCCGTTGGGTGCCAAAAGTTCAAAACGACCTTTGTCGTCGGAGGCGGCACCGCTCACAAAGACGCTGTCGGCCTGACGGAACAGACCCACGTTGACAAAGGGAATGACCTTGCCGTTGGCTTCCTCGACGATGGTGCCAGTCACTTTATTCTGTGCCAAACCTGGCATAATGAAGCACCCAAAGAGTGCGAAAAGGATAAAAACACGTTTGTTCATAGTTGTAAATGTAGAAAGTGAAAAACTCCTGTTTAATTGAATGTTTAACGAAGGTGAAACCGTATTATTGCCTTCTGAATGAAATAATTGATTGTTTTGAGTATCGATTTTGTTTTAGTGTATTAGTTTATTAAGACACTGCAAAAGTACGGCTTTTTTTGATACTGTCAAGAAAAAAGAGAGTTTTTTTTCGATTTTTTTCTTTTCCGCTATTTTACACCTTCGACAACATAGCCTAATCCTTCGAGAAGTTTCAGTACACCTTGCTCCCCACAGAGGTGTCCGGCGCCGACGGCAAAGAGGGTTGGCTGCTCTGCCATAATTCCAGGCATTATTTTGATCCAGTTGCGGTTACGGTTATCAATCAAGGTAGCCTCATCCTCTGGGGAACCACCACATTCACCATTATATTCTTCCTCTAATACCGCTTCTAACTGTTGAAGATCTTGCGAGAAATAGGCATCCGTGATGCGATCGACCAGTTTTGTGCTCTCCTCAAAGTGGTCCACCATACACATAAGGTCATTCACCTGCTTTGGCAGTTCTCCTCCGTAGAGCACTTCCATCTGG
>CADBGN010000066.1 GCA_902794155.1 uncultured Bacteroidia bacterium | reverse complement strand
CCACTCTCAATCCCCCGAAGGGGATCTTACCGTCCGACTTGCATGTATTAGGCCTGCCGCTAGCGTTCATCCTGAGCCAGGATCAAACTCTTCGTTGTACTATTGTTTTTCTCAAATTTTCTTCTGAATCTCGGGTTCCGCTTTCGTTCTCAATGTGTTCCTTTTCCCGTGTCCGCTTCTCGTCTACACGACAGATGCGGACCGTTTTCTTGTGCTGGCCTCAAGCTTTCAAAGAACTGTACGCTTCCTTTTTCCCTTCTAATCAACCCCTCTTTTTTGAGGAAGCGGATTGCAAAGGTACGACCTTTTTGAAAACTGGCAATCAAAAAATTCAATTATTTTTGATAATTTGTTATATTATTTTGAAAGTCAGCTATATAAAAAATACAAAAAAGTAAAAAATAGCATAAAAAACGGGCTAATAAAGGCTGGTTTTACTCGTTTTCCGAAGGTTGAGTGAGCCGAAAAACCGTGTTTTGGCTGGTTTGGATGAGCTCGATGGTGCCAACAAGGATGAAATCGGCGAGGATGGCCTCCGCTCTCCTCTTATTAATATGTGCGATTTGCTGGAATTCCTGAAGGGTGATTTCCTCGTGCTCGGTGAGGTAGTGGAGGAGTAGTGTCTCGGTTTCGGTGAACGAGATTTTCGCGGCTTTCGAGAACTTGTCGGATTTCCACACCTTAATTAATACGCTGTCGGCGACTAGGTTCTCGTCCTTCACACGGACGAAGATCTTGTAGTTGCCTTGATTGTCGGGGGCTTTGTGCTTGTGGTGCTTGTCTTTTGGAATGATCACCTCGAGCACCGTCTTTCCGTTGATCTCCCATTCCTCGGTGGTGTATTCCACTTGGGGTTGGCAATACATCTCTGCAGCGGCCTGTATCATGTGGATTTCCTCGTCGGAGCGTACGCCGGCAATGGCGCCGTTGTCTTTGACACCCACCAAGAGCCTTCCTCCGTCGGTGTTGGCGAAAGCGGCAAGGGAACGGGCAATGCGACGACTGTCCGAAATCTCGAACTTGAAATCAAGCATCTGATGCTCGCCTTCGAGGATGAGGTTCTGAATATGGTTGTCCTTCTTTCTCACAGCGGGCAAAGATAGCATTTTTTTTCGATACAGGAGAAAAGCTTTATTAATAAGGTGTTGGTCGAAAGGGGAAAAAGGGAGCCGATAGCATACGTCTCCAAAGAAAAAAAGAAGAGTAGGGAAGCAACATGGAAAAATGCAAAAAGGCGTTTTTAAGCCTCTGGAGCGCGTTTGCATTTTGGATGGGATTGGAGGTCAACCGAGGTCGAAAAACGCCAAATTCGAGACATTTCTTTTTGCCAATCTGCTCCATGCACATTGTTTACATAACTAAAATACAAATCTTTAAATTATTGAATATTAAATAATTATAAATACTTTACATAAATCAATATTTACTATATACTTATGTAAACATCTTAAATAGTTACAATTATTGAAAATTTATCAATTTGTCAATATAAGAAACAAAAAATCAAGAATTTATTATAAATTATTTCAAGTAAAATATGAAATAATAGTCTAAATAATATAAATAATAATGAAATCTATTCTATTCAATTCAAATAATTGAAAAATAATATAATAGAATATAGATATTATAAAATTACTTCAACAAGTTATGCATTGTTTATGGATTTACAGAAATAAATTTTTAGGATTTGTATTTTGTAACGATTAAATGTTTACTTTTGTCAACTGAAATTGTACTAAAAAACCGATTTTTTTCGAAGGATACGGACATGGAAAACTCAGAAATGAAAGACAGAATTGCCCACATCATCAGGGCCAAAAATTTGACCGCTGCGGAATTTGCTACTCGGCTTGGGATACAGCCGTCTAATATTTCACACCTCTTGTCGGGACGCAACAACCCAAGTTTGGATTTCGTCAAGAAGCTCAAGGAGACCTTCCCGGAGTACAATTTGGACTGGATTATTTTTGGTCGCGGACCGATTACCGTGTCCGAACCGTTCCCGGAAATTTCCACTGTCGAGTCGGATGTGACGCCTCCTACCCTCGACAATTCTGCTGACCAGCTGAACTCGGGGATGCTGTTTGACCAACCCTTAGAAGAGGAAAACGCGTTTGCATTGCCTGCATCTGCAGCTTCGGCAACTTTGAAACAGATTATTTTGGTCTATTCCGACCACACTTTTGAGCAGATCACGCCCCGATAAAGTGTTTCTTATAATTAATTAGGTGTAAATCCAGGAAAAATTGTAATTTTGCAGGCTTTTTATCAAGTTATGCAAAGAGAACAGTTTTTTGAACGCTTTGACGCTGTAATTCAGTCACCTAAACGCATCGTTTTGGCCTGTCATGTCAATCCCGACGGCGACGCCATCGGCTCGGTTTTGGCCATGTCGGAGTTTTTGAGCCGTCTAGGACATGAGGTGAAAATGGTCGTGGCCAACGATTTCCCAGGCTTTTTGCACTGGATGCCGGGCTCGGATGCCATTCTTGTTTTTGAGCAGCAGCCTGAGGCTTGTAGAAAAGCCATTGCTGAGGCGGAGTGTATTATAATGTTGGATTTCAACAGTTTGTCGCGCAGTGGCATTTTGCATAACGAGATTGGGAAGACGCGTTGCCAGAGAATACTGATCGACCATCATCGTGACCCTGATGAAAGCCAGTTCTATTGCATGTATTCCAGCACTCATGTGTCGAGCACTTGCGAGATTGTGACTGAAATCATCCTCCACTATGGGAAGCAATACCTGACCGACGACGTTTCCACCAACCTGTTGGTGGGCATTATGACTGACACGGGTTCGTTTGCACATTCCATCTATCATCCTAGGACGTTTGAATTGGTTAGCATTTTAGTTGAGAAATCCATGCCTTATAGCTATGTGCATGAAATGGTCTACGATACCATGTCAGAAAACCGGTTGCGTCTGCTTGGTTTTGCCATCAACAATAGGATGGAGGTGCTTGATGAATATGCTACTGCAATCATCGCATTGAATAAGAGCGATTTGGATAGTTTCGACTATCAGGTCGGTGACACGGAAGGGGTGGTCAATTTCCCACTTTCGATGGAGAAAATCAAGATGGCGGTGTTGGTCACCGAACGCCAGGACCAGATCAGGCTGTCGTTCCGCTCAAAGGGCTCCTTCTCGGTGCATGAGTTGGCCAACAAGCATTTCAAGGGTGGTGGTCATACCAATGCGGCAGGCGGCACCTTGACCTGTTCGTTTGAGGAGGCAGTGGCACTATTGAAGTCTGTTCTGCCCGAGTACAAGGAAAAACTGAATCAGAAAGAATGAAGAAGTATTGTAAATATTTGATAATGTTGCTTTTGATTTCTGTATTTTCTTGTCAGGAGAAGCCCCAAAAGCCATCGAATCCTGTCACGAAAAACGAGATGAAAAACAGCATGGAGACTGCCAACCGCTACCTTTTGAACGAAGAGGAGGAGGACATCAAGAACTATATAGTTCGACATGGGCTGGAAATGACCTCCACTGGAACGGGATTGCGCTATCAGATCTTGAGTCAAGGCTCGGAGCAACGCATCGAGAAAGGTGAAAAAGTGACCTTGGAATATGAGGTCGGTTCCGTTGCAGGCGATTTGTTCTATTCGTCGGAGAACGATGGTCTCAAGTCGTTTGTTGTGGGCGAAGGTGGTGTGGAAACGGGTCTTGACGAGGCTATGGCCTATCTGCATCGGGGGGACGTGGCCAAACTAATCATTCCTTTTCATCTGGCCTATGGCCTACATGGTGACGATAACCGCATTCCTGAGTATGCAACTTTGGTATATACCATTAAAATAATAGATCAATAAGTTATGAAGAGAAATTGTTTGTTGTTCGCATCAGCTTGCCTCACGGCAATAATAATGTTTACAGCTTGCACGGAGCAGTTTTCAGGCTACAAAAAGACGAAAGATGGACTGCTTTACAAGTTCTACAACCAAAACACATCAGCCACTCAACCCAAATTAACGGATTTCATGAAAGTAGACATGGCCTGCTATCTGAACGATTCTTTGTATTACGATTGGCAAGGCTCTCAGCATGAGGTATATACCCAGTTGCAGAAACCGATTTTTAAAGGTGATTTGCAAGAGGCATATGCCATGATGCATGTTGGTGATTCTGCTTCATTCTATGTCAAAGCTGATTCGGTGGCTATTTTATACTATGAAAAAGATCCGAATGCAGTTGGTCTGAACCCCGAGGATTTATTCCGTTACGAGGTGAAATTGTTGGAAGTGAAGTCTGAAGAGGAGTTTATGGCAGATGTTGAGAAGATGAAAGCATCGATGATGGCCGAATCTAGAAAAGCTTTGGAGGATTATCTTGATGCCAATGGCATCAATGTGGCACCTGACTCCACAGGTATTTACATTATTCCCATGGAAGCTGGTAAGGGCCAGTTCCCCAAGAAAGGCGACAAGGTCGAGGTCGACTTCTCCACCACCTTATTAAATGGCCAGTTGGTGGGTTCCACTTTCGATGGTCCCGATAAGTTGTCTTTCGTTTTGGGGGAAGGTATTACCATCAAAGGTTGGGAGGAAATCGTGCCAAAAATGCGTCTCGGTGATCGTGTGAAAGCCATTATTCCATTTGACATGGCCTACGGTGAACATTCTGTGGGTTCAATTCCCGCATACGCCAATTTGGTTTATGACATCAAACTGTTGAAAATCACCACTGCAGCGGAATTGCAGGCCGAAAAAGA
Source organism: uncultured Bacteroidia bacterium (assembly GCA_902794155.1). Classification (GTDB taxonomy): domain Bacteria; phylum Bacteroidota; class Bacteroidia; order Bacteroidales; family F082; genus Limimorpha. The sequence goes on along the minus strand of CADBGN010000066.1, from coordinate 7,709 downwards.
GAGGGAGAGGATAGTTTTGAAGGCCCAAAGCGAGACGGCATTTTTGGAATACTTAAAAAACAACAATATTACCGATCATACGGCTTCGGGATTATTCTACATTAAGTTGATGGCCGCCGATGGCCTTCAGCCGAAAACAGGACAGATTGCACGTATCAAATATGTGGCTACCTATCTCGATGGCACTCCCTTGGGAAATTCCGACCAGATTGGTGACTACTATGAGTTGGTTGTAGGAGAAGGCAAAGTACTTAAAGGTCTTGAGGAAGGTGTTTCCTTAATGCGAGTGGGAGAGAAAACCCGCTTTGTGTTGCCATACACCTTGGCCTACGGCAATCAACAATATGGCAATATTCCAGCTTTTTCCAATCTCATCTTTGATGTGGAACTATTGGAAGTATTGGACAAGTGAAGAAATATTATAAATCAACAATTTATATTTAAATAGTACTAAAAATGAAAAGAAGCATCTTATCGATGGCCACTTTGGCCATGCTGATGTTAGGCATTATGAGTGCCTGCACCGAAAAGTCACCTTATCCGGGTTATGAGTTATCGGACACGGGTTTGAATTATCAATTCTTCAAGCAGAATGCCGCTGCTGAACAGCCTAAAGTAGGTGATTTGATGGATTTGGCCATCTGCTGCACTGTAAACGACACTACAATCATTGTTGCCAAAACCGAAAACACTTTGCCTTTGGAGGCTCCTTTGTTTGCTGGAGACTTCTATGAGGGAATGGCTATGATGCACAAAGGTGATTCGGCCTCGTTCATCGTGAACATTGATTCCACCTTTATCAAGTGGTTCCATCAACCCAGCTTGCCGGAAGAATTCAAGTCGACTGACGTGATGCGTTTTGAAGTCCGTTTGGACGATTTCTATCCCGAAAGTGAATATGCTACTCGTTTGGGTGCCAAGATCAAGAAGGATATCGATGCTAGAATTGAAAAGATGAAGGCTGACCATCCTGAGGAGACTGCTACTGCTGCCCAGCAACTGACTGAATATCTGGAAAAAAACAAGATTACTGCCGAACCTACCCCTTCTGGACTTTATTATGTGATGACCCAAGAAGGCAATGGCGAGAAGCCTGAGGTCGGACAAATGGTACAAGTTCATTATACCGGTAAATTGCTCGATGGCACCCTGTTTGATTCCTCCATCGAGAGAGGCGAGCCCATCAGCATCCCGATTGGTGTCGGCCAGGTCATCCCGGGTTGGGATGAAGGCATTATGATGATGTCGAAAGGCGAAAAGGGAGTGCTCTATATACCATATTATCTGGCTTACGGCGATAGACAAGCAGGTGAGAAGATCACTCCTTTCTCCAATTTGATGTTCGAAGTAGAGCTTATTGATTTCCAATAAAATGAAAAAGCTTCTCAATGCATTGACCGCTCTCGTTCTGTTCCTAGCAATGGGGTCGTGCAACGACGATTCCACCTTTTCGGGATTCAAAAAGATGGAGAACGGTGCTTATATGAAGTTTTACACCAAGGGCAACTCGGAGGTGATGCCTCGTCTTAAAGATGAGGTCACCTTCGAAATGGCCCAGTATTTCAACGACTCGCTGCTGTTTTCGACTGCTGGCAGCGATCCTATGAGTATAGTGCTGACCGAGGCTGACTTTGTGGGCGATGTGGTGGATGGATTGTTGATGATGCATGTTGGCGACTCGGCCCGTCTTGTCGTTCCTGCCGACTCCATTTTCAACATCATGTTGCAGTTGGATGAGATTCCTGAGGAATATGCAGGCAAACCTATCTATTACGACTTGAAGCTCCTTTCTGTAAAACCTTTTGAGGTTCTAGAAGCTGAGCATAGGACTATGTTGGACAGCCTGAGAAGAGAGGAAGAGGCTTTCTTGACATCGTTGCATGAGGATTCCAACAACACGATGACCGAATCGGGAATCATCGTTTTGGAAACGAATGGAAAAGGCAAGATGGCAAAGATGGGCGAGTATGTCGATTTCGACTTCACGATGTGCAGCCCTACAGGCGATACCATTATGAATTCGTTTGGTATTGAACCTGTCGAGATCCAATATGGGGAAGAATTCGTCTGTCAAGGTTTCAACGAGGCCATTGGCATGGTGCCTGAGGGTGGCATGCTGCGTTGTGTGATACCTTCGTCTTTGGCATTCGACAGCGTTGGCTATGAGCAATTCATACAGCCTTATACCCCTATGGTCGTCTTGTTGAAGATGAATCAGGTGATGGACAAGGTCACATATGACCAGCGCCAAGCGAAACTGAATGCTGAAAAAGAGGCAGAAAAGAATCGTTTGATGGCCTTGGAAGGCAAGAGCATTGCCGACTATATTAAAGCTAATGGCGTTACGGAGACTCCTACGGAATCAGGCCTTTATATCCTGCGTCAGCAAGAAGGTCAAGGCAATGCGGCCCAATGGGGCGATGAAGTGGGTGTCCACTATGTGCTGAAGAACTTGAAAGGCGAGCAGCTGGAGTCGAGCTACGACTACGAAAAGCCGATGTACTTCAAGATTGGCAGTGGCCAGATGATTCCTGCCATCGAGGAGGCCGTGATGACCATGGCTCCTGGTGCAAAGGTGAATTTAGTCACCCCGTCGGCACTGGCTTTCGGCGAGTTTGATTTAGGTGAGACTTTGCCGCCTTATTCACCGCTGCTCATTGAACTAGAATTGGTGGAAATCAAGTAAGGATTGGAAAGGAAACAAATCTTTACCCAATCAAAGTAAAAATGGGGATGTCGCCATTCAGGCAGCATCCCCTTTTTATATAGTGTATTCGAATCTATTCTTTAATCTCCTCAATTTTTTCCTTATCAGCGAAGAAAACATCAATAGAGGCGATCAAGGCGGCAAGGCTCCACACGGGGATGGCCAGCTTGTCGGTGTCCATGAAGTTGTTGAGGAAGCCGTGGATGAAATAACTGAAGAAGGCGAGGGTGGCACCCAAGACTAGGATTTTGGCTTTCTTGTTCTTGCAACGGCCGTAGGTCTTCAGTCCGCAATAGATGGTGACAACGACGAGTACAACGACCAGAAGCGAACCCACGATGCCCTGCTCGGCCAAAGGTCCGAAATACTCTGAGTGGGCATTACCTCCGTCACCGGCGTTGGTGCTGATGATGGTTTTCTCCTTCGACATCTGATAGGGCGCATACACAAATTGGTAGGTGCCTGGTCCCCAACCAAATATCGGGCGCTCGTTGAACAGACGGAACGCCGACTGCCAGCGGTTAATGCGCTCGAGGTTGGAGGCATCGGTAGAGATGTTGGTGATGGACTGGATGTTTTCCACAAGGTCGCCCGAAGCGTCCTGGTTGTTCTTCTCCAAGGCATCGATGATTTGGTTTTGGAAGGCAAAGAACAGTCCGACCAAGACCACCACAACGGTGGCAATCCAACGGAACTTGATCTTCAGCAGCACGCAAATCAAGACGGCCAAGGCGGCAATAATGCTGAGCCATGCGGCACGGCAGTTGGAGAGCATCAGTGCGACGCTAAGCAGTACAACCACGCCAATGATGATGAGCCTGCGGCTTTTTTTCACATCTGGCAGGAAGGCGTAGGCGAGGGCGAGGATGAGATAGATGGCCAAGGCTGCGCCGTAGGCCGTATGGTCGTTGTAAAAAGGCGTCATCACCCAATGGGCCGAGTCGCCATCGAAACCGAACTGGGCATGGTGGATGATGGTGTAGACGCAAACGATGCACAAGGCAGCGATGTAAAGCCAGATGAACTTATGGATGTTTTTTGGATTCTTGAAGAGTATGGTGCAGAGGAAGAATGCCGGAACGACAAACCACAGCCTCGACAGCATGAACTTGATGGATACCACAGGCATCTCGCTTGTGATGGTGGTGACGAGCATCCAGGCAAACATGCAATAGATGACTATGGCAATGGGATGTCGTGAGATACGTCGGTCAAATCTACCGTCGTAGAGCATTTTGGCTACAAACAAAACCAAGATGCCCATTAGTAGGGGCTCGGCAGGAAGCGAGATAGCCAATCCCGATTCAAGCATTTTCAGATTGACAGAGAGCGGTACCGTGAAGGCTGTGAGCAACAATACTTTGTCCAAGGAGAAGATGTAAAGCAAAAGCACGCCCAGTACGACGGGAAGGGCAAAGAAGAGAAAGGTGTTCTTCTTCACCACAAGAAACATCCCCACGGCCACAAAAAGTGCCGCGATGATATAGAGCCAGGCTATTTTTGCTTTTTTCTCCATGGTTTATTTCTTTTCGCCCACGAAACGCTTGCGGTTCTCGATGATGAAGATGACCACGATGGAGAGTAACAATGCACCTAGGGCACTCAAAGCGACCACCACCCAGCGTACGGGGAAAGCTTTCTTGTCGGCAGGGAAGGGCTCGGTGACGATGTTGGAGTAGGTGAGGTCGGAGTAGTAGAAACGCAGGTTTTGCTCATAGTCTACTTTGGTGGAGACGTAAGTGTTGGCCTCGGCTTCTATTTTGGTGCGAAGGTCGACGGCTTCTGCACCGTATGTCTCAAGGTTGTTTTTCAACTCGGTGGCTTTGGCGGAGCCGGAGAGATAGCCGCGAGTCACCTCGCGTGCTTGGCTGCTGTAGTCGGTTACACCAAATTCGGTGCTGATGGTGGTTAGACGGTCTTTCAACGAGTCGATGTTGCGTTGCTTTTCGTTCAACTGTCTTTCATACATGGCCACTACTTCACCGACTTTTTGGGTGTGTAGGTTGTGCACCTTCTGGTCGTAGAAGTTGAGGATGTCTTTGGCAATGTCGCAGGCTACGAAGGGGTCTTTGTCCATCACGCTGATGCTGACAGCCTCGTTGGGGGTCTTTCCAATCTTGACTTTGCTTCGGTACTCGTTGATCATATAAGTCTTGGCAAACTGGTCAGCTTTGTTGATTTTGTAGTCAGTCCATAGGTCGTATTTTGCGACGATGGAATCCATGATGGAGGTCGAATTGATGATTTCGAGCATTTGCTCGGTCTCGCTTTCGTCAGAGTAGGGACTGATGTTGGCAGGATAGGCCACGGCCACAGACTTGTAGAGTGGTGTAATAAACATTGAGCTTGAGAAAATAGCACCACAGAGTGCAGCTACCACTGTGATGATGATGATGTGCCATTTCCATTTCAGCACGAGTTGAACCAGTGAAAGATTGTTGAAATTATTGTCCATTTTTGTTTGTGTTGTTTTCGTAGTAGTTGATACTAAATTAGGTGCAGTTAAGGACTCATTCTTTTCTGGGAAGGTCCTTTTTTTCCTTGGTGGCCGCCTCCTTCTCGGCCTCGTGCCGAAAAAAGCCTTTCGATCGGTCGTAGAAGACGATGCAGAAGATGAGTAATAGGAAGGTGCTCAGCACGGTGACCACCACAATGACCCAGCGGATGGGATAGCTCTTGCGTTCAGCCTGGAAAGCCGAGGTGACTACGAACTTGTGGGGGATGAACTCGGTGGCATCGACTTTGGCTTCCTCATATTTCGACTTGACCAAGGAAAGCTGCAGGCGGTCGTTGTCCAAACGCTCGTTGATGGCGTAGGAGGCACCGCCGTATTCGGCTAGAACATCAAGCATTTCTTGTATATTTTTGACGCCTTGAGTGTTGCCTTTACCTAATTCTACTGCCAGCTGCTGGCTGAGCATCTCCACTTGCGACTCGTAGTCGAACACACCGAGTTTGCGCAATGTGTTGAGCGAGTCTTCAAGCATGTTCATCTCGGCAACGAGGGTGTTGTATTCCTGTTCCACAATGCGGTAGGCCTCGATGGCGACCTCTTTCTGCATCTGGTTCATGGTGCTGTCAAAAATCTCGGCAATTTCATTGGCGATACGGGCCGAAAGGGCAGCATCGGAGTCGAGGACCGTGATTTTTACGGCATTGTATTCGGTGCGACGGAACTTGATACGGGCATCATAGAGCTTGTTGAGCTTGGTAATGGGATACTTGCTGTCGGCCTTGATGTTGTAGTGCTCCATTAGGTTGAAGCGGCTGATGACCTTGTCGCGAACGCGGTTCGAGTTGAGTACTTGCAGCATCTGTTCTGTCTGCTCGTCCTCGCCGAAGTTCATGATGTCCTTCTCCGACTGGTAGGTGGTACTAATTAAGACTTTCGAGATGGAATTGCTGGAAGTGGGGTAGATGATGGTTGTTGATTTATAAAGTGGGGTGATGAAAAAAGGTGCACTGAACAGGATAGCACAGAGCGTGGCCGCTGCCAAAATGATGAGGATGGGTTTCCTATATTCCACCAATAGTCTACATAAGTATTTGGAATTGTACGTGTTATGTTGCTTCTCTTCCATAATTAGGTGTGAAATAAGTCGTCAAAAATAGGGAATTCCCATGAATTGGCAAAGAAAAATGTCAATTTAGGCCTTTTTTTCCTTGGGAAGGACGAGGCCGACAATTTGCTTGAGGCTGAGCAAACGAGTGAAGAAGATGGCGCCGCAGTTGACGAGGAAAGCGATGCCAAAGCCAATCATCCAATTGACATTCAGTTGTTTGACTAGGAAGGTGACGATGGCAATGGTGGCCATGAATAGGATGATGTGGAACCAATAGCGGCCGCCTGTCTCAAATCTGAGGATGCGTTTGGCGATGATGTATTGCAATAAGGCTGTGACGGCTTGCACGCTGAGGCTTGTACAAGCGGCGCCCACGGCATGGAAACGTGGGATGACGATGAGGTTTAGCAAGATATTGATAACCACACCTGCCGCATGCATGGATGTATGTCTGGGAAGACCTTCCAGCTTCTTACATATATCTATAAGATAACGGAGCTGCTGATGTCCAATGCAGGGCGTATCTTCTCAGCAGAGGAGATATACTCACGGGTCAAGGCCATCTATAATGACGTAGAAAATGTATATCTGTATGAGCAGGTCGGTGATGTACTGTGCTTCCTGGAGAAGGCTGATTCTTCTGAAGAGATGAGGGAGAGCATCCTTAAGGGAATCGAAGCCATCAAGACTGTCATGCAGGACTATAAAGACGTTCTCTATTTCGTATCCATTGGTAAGCCGGTGGAGAGAATAAGAGACGTAAATATATCTTACGAGGATGCCAGCAGGAAGTTCGTGACGTCGCGCAGTTCGTAGGCCACCTCGACGTTTGCCATGTAGCAGTCGTCGAAGAGGATGTACTGCATGTGCATGCCTGCCTGCCGGATGGCCTCAGAGAGCTGGGTGATGTCGATGGAGAAGTCCTTGCTGGTGACGCTACCGTAGAAGCGAGTCCTGGGGTAGGGGAGATCGTTCATCGTGGCAGCCTTTGCCGGGAACACCTTCGATGCGCGTCGCGGCATGCGGTTGGGATAGTCCTGCCAGTCGTTAACACCCGTCCAGCCTGTTCCGTGACCGCCAGCGATGAGAGCGTAGTTCAGCGCGTAGGCCACACCTTGCACATCGTTGAAGATGCGCGTCAGACCTTCAGTCGTGGTGTAGTCGTGACCGGAATACTCCTTCAGCATCTTGTGGGAAAGACCCTGGTGCTTGTCGTAGACCACCTCGTAGAGCTTCGACGACGAACTTGACTCGCTGAGGAATACCACGAGGCGCGACTTGTCGAGTCCACCCTTGTTCTTGATGGCAGCCTCGATGCTGTCGAGGTTGGCAAGGAAGCAGCTGTAGAGTCCCTCGTCGTTGGCAGACCCCGACCAAGGCATATAAACGAAGATGGTTTGCTTGTTCACCTCGTCGACCTCTATGCCCTCTTCAGAGCA
>CADBGN010000065.1 GCA_902794155.1 uncultured Bacteroidia bacterium | reverse complement strand
GGCCGCCATAATCTCGTTGGCGAAGCCCTGGCCAATGCTCCAGATGACTTGCATCACTTGTTCCTCTCCTTTGGTTAACTCTTTCATATTCTTTGTTTTATGATGAATCAATAGTTGATGTTCATGGTTTTGCTGATTTGGATCAGGCGCATCTTTTCCTCATCCGACAATACGAAATCATTGTCACGCAAGATAAGGATTTCCATCTCTGGCTTTTCCACGAGTTCCCACGGGAAGCGCTCCAGCAGGTTGTGTTCGGCGTCGAACTCATAGAGAGCATTCATCTTCGACAAATCGGGCAAGTCCAACAAATGGTTGAAACCTACGCCAAAGCGTTCTATCGAGTCCATTTCCGTAATCCATTCGGGCAAGAAATGCAATTCGTTGTGGTGGATATAGAAATACTTCAGGCGCTTCAAGTTACGAAGGGTGTCGGGGATTTCCTCGATTTTGTTGAACGACAAGAAAAGTTGCTGCAGGTTGTCCATGTCGCCAATGAAATCAGGGATTTTCGTGATCTTGTTTTTGTAGAAATCCAAGTGCTTCAAATTCTTGAAACCAGCCAATTCCTCCGGGATGGATTCAAACTGGTTCTCATAGAAAATCATGTATCTGGCTTGTTTCAGATGGGCGAACGACTTGGGCAAGGTGCTGATTTGGTTCTTTGACAGGTTCAAGCTTTCGCAACGCAGGATCCCGACATTATCGGGAAGTTTCTTGATGCCATTGCCCGCCAACAGGATGTCTTCTACCTTCGACAAACGGCGGATATCCCGTTTTTTCAGGTTCAGCTTGTTAAAATTCAAGTTGATTTCCTCAAGACTATCGAGCGAAGTGAGCCATCGGGGAATGTGTTTGATTTGGTTGCCTTCCAGGTTCAATCGATGCAGATTCTTGCAATGTTTGATACTCGAAGGAATTCGGTTAAGACCACAGTTGGTCAGGGAGAGCACCTCGATCTTATTGTCTTTGGGAATATCAAGATGCTGTACTTCTGCCCTGACTACTTCAAACATAGTCACCGAATCAGGAACATAAGTCACATACTTGGCTCGTTGGGTTGCGCATGAGGTGAATAATCCAATCACCATTAATAATAGTATGTGTCGTTTGATAGCCATTTTGATAGGTCTTGACGCTGCAAATATAGATAACTTTTTGAATATACAACTAAAAAATTAGTTTAATTATTGTATTTTTCGGTAAATTTTTTCTATATTATTGAATATCAATAAATTCTAAAATATTTTTTTAGATTTCTTGCGAAGCAATCCAATAAAACCACATTTTTTTCAAAAAATGCATTTCGTTTCGTGAATTATTCCTATTTTTGGTCGTTGGTTCGAGTCCGACATGTGGCTCAGGATACAAAAAAATGAGAACCTGCAGGTTCTCATTTTTTTGTATCTTTGCGCCTGCTATGTCTGCACCAAACAAATTGATAGAGAAAATCGAAGGCTTCACGCGGAAGTACTACCTCAACCGCCTGATACAAGGCGTGTTGGTGGGTGCTGTATTATGGATTGTCTTCTATCTGCTCATCAACGGGCTGGAATATTTCTCTTGGTTCCCGCCCAAAGGCCGATTTGTGCTCTTCCTGTTTTTGCTGGCTGGAAGCGCTTTTGTTTTGGTGTACCATTTTCTCATCCCGCTTGTCAACCTCATCCGTTTCCGAAAGAAGATGTCGGTGGAACAAGCCTCGGTGATGATTGGCAAGTTTTTTCCTGAAATTAAGGATAAGCTGCTGAACACGATACAGTTGAGCAACCAAGCGGCAGCCGATGCCGACAATGCCCTCTTGGCAGCCACTATCGAGCAGCGTAGTGCCCGCCTCTCCCCTATCCGATTCTCAGATGCCGTCGATTTGCGTGGCAACCTGAAATACCTCGGCATCTTTTTTGGTTCGCTCCTTATATTAATTGCCTTGATGGTGTTTCTGCCATCGTTTGCCGTGCAACCCACGCAGCGCATCGTCAACTACGAGCAGCATTTCGAGAAGCCCCTCCCCTATCAGGTGGAAATCGAACAAGACAACATCGAAACCACACAAGGTAAGGAAGTGAAGTTCAATATCCGTGTCTCGGGCGACCGCATCCCAGATGCTTTTTATGTGAAAAGTGAACTAGGACAACAACTGATGACCAAAGGCTCGGCCACCGATTTCAGTTACACTTTCAAGAACCTATTCAACGATTTGACTTTTAATGTCATTGGCGGAGAATACACCAGCCGTCCCCTGCACATCACGGTGCACCCCAACCCCACCCTACTCTCCTACCGCTGCGAGTTGCGCTATCCGCCTTATATCCATCGCACCAACGAAACCTTGGATGCCAAGAAGCGACTTATCGTCCCGCAAGGCACCAAACTCACCTTTAGCTTCAACACACGCGACACCGAGCAGATGTCTGTCACCCGTGACTCACTAACCACTGATTTGACGGCTACCGACGATGTTTTTGCCTATCAGTTTGTGGCGGCACAAAGCACCAAATTTGAAGTTCAGGTGCAGAACACCTGGAACCAAAACATAGAGCCCCTACCCTTCTCTGTTGACATTATCCCCGATGCTTACCCCGACATCCGTGTGGAGTCGTTCGATGAACAACTCTCTGCCGATGTCTATTTCTCGGGCCTTGTCACAGACGACTATGGCTTCAGCAAGTTGACCTTCAATTGCATCGTCAAGGAACCCATAGAAAAGAACATCGTCAAGACAGTGCCTATTGACCTCAAACAGACTCGCTCCTCGTTCTTCTACCAATTTAACATGGACGAGCTCGGCATCATGCCAGGACAGAACATGGAGGTCTATTTCGTGGTGTGGGACAACGACGGCTTCCATGGACCCAAGTCGAAGCGTTCGGAGACTTTCACCTATTATAAGCCTTCGGAGTCGGCATTGGACAGCATAGCAGACCAACAATCGGAAGACATCATGGAACGCCTGCAGGAGAAGTCGCAAGAGGCTGATAAACTGCAAGATGAGATTGAGAAGATGCTGCAAGACCTCATCCAAAAAAAAGACTTGGATTGGTCGGATAAGGAGAAAATGAAAGACCTGCTCGAAAAGCAACAAAAGATCCAAGACGAATGGAACAAGTTGCAAGAAGAGCAGAAAAACCTCGAGGACTTCATGAAAGAGCACGACTTGGGCAACGAGGACCTCATCAAGAAGCAGGAACAGATCAACAAACTCTTCGACGAAGTGATTCCCGAAGAGTTGAAGAAGATGATGGAACAAATTGATAAGCTGCTTGAAGAGATGCCGCGTGAGCAGATGCAGCAGATGATGCAGGACATCAAGAAAAACAACCAGTCGATGCAAGAGCTCCTTGACCGCAACCTATCGCTTTTAGAGCAGCTGAAGATGGAGAAAGACCTCAATGACTTGGCCAACAAATTGGACAAACTCGGCGATGAGTTGCAGAAGCAAGAGGCTGAAAACCAGAATAAAACAGGGGAGGAGAATGACCAAAAATCGGCCGAGGAAGCGAAAGAGGAGTTCGACAAAATGATGGACGACCTCGACCAACTTTTGGAGAAGAACCAAGAGATGCAGCAGCCCTTCGACATGCAAAAGGACGAAGAAATGCAGGAGAGCATCGACCAGGACTTGCAAGACGCCATGCAGAACGAGCAAAACAGCAAGCAGCAGCAGTCGCAGCAAAACAAAAAGAATGCCGGCCAGAAGATGCAACAAATGGCGCAAAACATGATGTCGATGATGCAGATGCATGGCATGCAACAGATGGCCGAAGACGCGCATTTGATGCGTATTTTACTTGAAAACGTTGTTCACGCTTCACATGAGCAAGAAGGTCTGATGACAGAGATTGGTAGTATGCGTTCCGATGATCCGTCTTTAGTTGAAAAGATAATCCATCAGAAAGAGGTGGCCGACAATTTTAATATGGTTCGTGATTCATTGCGTAGCATGGCCATGCGTCAACCCATGGTTCAAAATTTCGTTTTTGATGAGCTCCATACCATTGAGAATCAGACTGAAAATGCGATGAAATACCTCAACAACCTGCAGCTTTCACAGGCCGTTCGTCATCAACAGACTGCTATGATGTCGATGAACAATTTGGCATTGATGTTGGCCGAATCGTTGGAGAATATGGAGAACAGTATGGAATCTATGGGCATGCCCATGTCATGCTCTATGCCAAAGCCAGGTCAAGGACAACAAAGCATGCAGAAAATGCAGCAACTGCAGCAACAACTAAGTGAACAACTCAAGAAGATGCAGCAGCAAATGCAACAGTTGGATAAGCAGGGACAGCCAATGCCCAAATCCATGAGTGAAGAATTTGCCCGCATGGCAGCTGAACAGGAAATGTTGCGCCAAGGTATGCAGCAGATGTTGAAAGAGATGAAGGAAAACGGGCAAATTGGCGATGACGGTCTGAACGAGATTATCAAGGACATGGAAAAGTTGGAAGAGGAGTTGGTGAACAAGAAGATCAATCGACAGATGATTGAGCGCAGCCAACGCATCGAATCACGCATGCTGGAGTCACAAAAGGCCCAGGAGAAACGCGAACAAGAGGAGAAGCGCAAGTCGAACGAATACAAAGGCTCACATTTCGACCGTCGTATTGACGAGTATCTTTATGAGCAATCACTCAAGAAAAATCAGGAGTTTCTGCGTACAAACCCGATAGAATATGCACCGTATTATAAGGACAAGATCAACGAATATTATTTGAAGAAAAACTCGCACTAATATGATCAGATTCAGCACATTGGATGTAGAGATGCCGCCCATCGACCCTCAGCGCGACAAGGCTTGGATCAGCCAGGTGGCAGAAAGCTACGGCAAGACGGTAGGGGAGTTGTACTACTATTTCTGCAGTGATGAGAAATTGTTGGAGATCAATAGGGAGCGTCTCGGCCACGACTTCTATACTGACATTGTCACCTTCCCTTTGACAGACTTTGAGAGCGTGTTATCGAGTGAGTTCTGCATCAGCATTGACCGCATCAAGGAAAATGCCGTGACTTTTGGCCGCAGCTATGAGAGCGAATTGCATCGTGTCATCATTCATGGTGTGTTGCATCTTATTGGGTTTGACGACCTGACTGATGATGAAGAGAGAGTAATGCGTGAAAAAGAGGAAGAAACGTTGAAGATATTGTTTAGTTAGTTGATTGTCATATACTTATACAAATTGTTTCCCGTGAAACACTGACAAAGAGCATGTATTTTGAACCCTATGATATCATTGTTGTTGGCGCCGGTCACGCCGGATGCGAGGCTGCGGCTGCGGCTGCCAATATGGGCAGCAAGGTCCTGCTCGTCACCATGGACCTTCGACTGTTTGCCTCCATGTCGTGCAACCCAGCTATGGGTGGCATAGCCAAAGGACAAATCGTCCGTGAAATTGACGCTATGGGCGGCTATTCCGGCATTGTCAGCGACCGTACCATGATCCAATTTAGGATGCTTAACAAGTCGAAGGGTCCTGCTATGTGGAGCCCACGATGCCAAAGCGACAAGATGATGTTCTCGGCTGAGTGGCGCAGCCTGTTGGAAAAGACACTCAACCTTGACTTCTGGCAGGACACCGTGACGGGACTATTGATCGAAGGCGACCAGGTGAAAGGAGTGAAGACCTTGATGGGAGGGGAGATCCAGAGTAAAGCCGTTATCCTTACCAACGGCACCTTCCTGAACGGATTGATACATATTGGTGAACAGCATTTCCCTGGAGGCAGAATGGGCGAGGTGGCCAGCCATGGCATCACCGAACAACTTAAGGACTATGGTTTTGAAGCCAAGCGGCTTAAGACAGGCACGCCAGTTCGTATCGACGGCCGTACCATCGACTTCAGCAAACTCATCAAGCAAAAGGGAGATGAAGAAGTGGTTGGCTTCTCGTATACCGAGCCTTTCAGAATCGCAAAACAAAGGAGTTGTTGGATCGCACACACCTCGTTAAAGGTGCATGAAACGCTGCGAAAAGGGTTCAAATACTCGCCTATGTTCAATGGCAGGATCCAAGGGGTAGGACCCCGGTACTGTCCCAGTATCGAGGATAAAATCGAACGTTTTTCGGGCAAGGACAGTCATCAACTCTTCGTAGAACCCGAAGGCTGGACAACCGAAGAATACTACCTCAATGGATTCAGCTCTTCTTTGCCTGATTATATCCAATACGAAGCCTTACGACAGATAGAAGGCTTCGAAAACGCCAAGATCTTCCGACCTGGTTATGCCATTGAATACGATTATTTCCCGCCTGAACAATTGTACCATTCGTTGGAAACAAGATTGATGCATGGGTTGTATTTTGCTGGACAGATCAACGGCACAACTGGTTATGAGGAAGCTGCCTGCCAAGGAATGATGGCCGGCATCAATGCTGCATTGTCATTGCGTGACGAACAACCTTTGGTTTTATCGAGGACTCAGGCTTATATTGGTGTTCTTATTGACGATCTTATCACGAAAGGTGTTGATGAACCCTATAGGATGTTCACGAGTAGGGCAGAGTATAGGATCCTGCTGAGGCAAGACAATGCCGATGCCCGACTTACTGAGATGTCGTATAAACTTGGTTTGGCTAGGAAAGACCGTTACGAAAAATACCAAGAAAAGAAAGCAAAAGTCGAAGAGATCAAGCAATTCTTGACCGATACATACGTTTATCCTGAGGAGATCAATGGACTTCTGGAACGAAAGGAAAGCTCCAAGATTGACCAAAAACTGAAACTGTCCTACTTGTTGTTGCGACCGCAGATTAGTTTGGAGGAAATGATTGATTCGGTTTCTCTGTTGGAACAATTCAAGACGCAGGACAGGTTTATGAAAGAATGCCTTGTAGAGGCTGAAATACAGATCAAATACGATAGTTATATCCAAAAAGAATATGAGTTAGCCGATAAACTTAACCGTTTGGAAAACTTAAAACTCCCCAAGGATTTCGATTATCACACTTTACAATCTCTATCATACGAATGCCGCGAAAAATTGAACCGCTACAAACCCGAAACACTGGGTCAGGCCTCTAGAATTAGCGGTATTTCTCCTGCTGATATCAACGTATTAGCCATATTCTTAGGAAGATAGCATAATTGTTTCACATGAAACACGATGAAAAGATGAACAATAAATGTCCATGGTGCGGATCCGAAAAAGCGCAAATCAATCTTTGGTTGAAAGATGAATTCTTGACCAAGGAAGATTTTCATATATGTGAATGTTTGAATTGTGGTTTGCTTTATACCATGCCACGCCCTGATAAAGATAAAATCGGTTTATATTATAAATCTGAAGCGTATTTTAGTCATCAAGAGAATAAAAAAGGTTTCATCCCAAAGGTTTATGAGCGAGTTAAATCTATAAATTTGAAACATAAGTATAGACTTGCAACTAGTGGTATGCAACCTGGAAAATTGTTAGACATTGGATGTGGTGTTGGTGATTTCCTGCATACTGCCGAAATGCATGGTTGGGAATGTATTGGAGTGGAACCTTCGGAAGACGCCAAAGCCATCGCACAAAAACGGATGAAGGGCAGGATAATCGCCAGTGAGGAGTTGGAAAGTTTTTCTGATGGTGCTTTTGATGTGATTACAATGTGGCATGTACTTGAACATGTAAATGATTTGAAGTGGCAAGTTGCTCAGCTACAACGACTTGTTAAACCTACGGGTCGTGTTATTATCGCTTTACCCAACTACAGATCCTATGACGGACTGTATTATAAAGAACTATGGGCTGCGTACGATGTGCCTCGGCATTTGAATCATTTCAATCGTGACACACTTGTTAAAATATTCAAAACCAGTGATTTAGAATTAGTTAATATGGATAAGTTGAAGTGGGATGCCTTTTATATTTCATATTTAAGTGAACAATATAAGCTACATTCTTTACCTTTGCTTCGTGGTTTGTATCGTGGGTTGATCTCTAATTGTAAAGCGAAGAGGTCTGGTGAATGGTCCAGTTTGGTTTATGTTTTTGAAAAGATAATGAGAAATTAAAAATTTGCCTATTTTTAGCCTGTTTCAGCCGTTTTGCATAAGATTTGTAATGTAACTAGTTTTGTTGCTTAAAAATTGAATACAATCAATGTTTTGTAACTAATTCATTTATAAATGTATACTTGTTTTTATCTATTATTGAGAAATGAATAGTAAGGGAATGAAGCGGATAGGACTATTGTTGTGTTTGTTCAGCGTCGTTTTGATGCTGGCTTTGGGATTGTTTTTTTACCTTTCCTTGAAACCGAGTTTTTTGAATCGCTCTATGCGAAACTCGGTTTTGGGTATGGATTTGGAAATGCGATCTCTGATAGAACAGGGTCTTAAATATGATGCTTTGGAGAAAAGTCAAACTGGATTGTACATTTACTCAAATGACACTCTTGTATATTGGAATCGTAATGATGTCAATTCGAAAATATTGCATGACAAAGTGGTTGTTGGTCATGATACGATTTGTTCGCTGCTCTCGGGTGATTATTATGTGAAGTCCTATATGCTTGGTAACAAGGCATATTATATTTATAAATTGGTCCGCACCACCTATCAGATTGATAACCCCTATTTTGCGAATGAAAACAAAACTTTGCCGCGGTTCGTTGAGGCTGATTTCCAATTAGTTGAAAACGACAATGGTATTTCGGTGACGAATGCTGACGGTAAGGTGCTTGCTATATATAAAATTGTTGACAAGCCTAGACTTAAGGCAAAGTTTAGATATTTATGGCCCTTACCTTTTATTGTGTTGGTAATTGTTGGATTGTTGTTGGCCTATGTAAAACCTACTGAATCGCAATTGCGAATGGTGAAGAGTTCGCACTTCATCGGAATAGGGATTTTCGTTATTCTTTTGATTTCCGTCATTGGTACTTATTTGTTTTACAAAATTAGAATACGAAACGAGAACGAACGAATGCAGCATCAAGCTCTCAACTTAATGGTGAAGCGTGATGTCAATTTTGAGATTAGTTATTCTCGTTTTATTCAACAATTGCAAGCTGACACAGCTCTCAACAAGATGCTTTTTTCTGATAGCGTTGTTTTGGCAGATGTTATCCTAGGTTATACCAAAGACTTGTTTTTCGATGAGTACATGTTGCCTTATTCTACAACGTTAACAATTTGTGCTCCAGGGGGTGAAATCATAATTCAACCAGAAGGCTTTGTCACAGAATGTGATAGTTACTTTCGTGAGAAACTAGCGAATAACAAACACGAAAAAGTCGATGAGAATCTGTATTTAATGGATTATTTTACGTTGGATCCCAATTACTTAGGTAAAACAGACCTTGTTTCAAAAGATTCATTGACAAAAAAAACGCTCTATTTTGAATTTTATAAACCAATTGCTCCCGAAGGTTTCGGTTTTCCTCAGCTTCTAAAAGAAGCCAACAGCTTAAAGCAATATGACTATTCAGTTGCCAGTTACAAAGGAAACATTCTTGTTTACAAATACGGCCGTTACGTTTATCCCAACTTTCTGAACAGCCTTAAGGTCAAAGACCTAGAGTTTAGTTATAGCAGTAAATACAAGCATTTCGCACGAATTGACAAAGAGAATAACGCAGTGGTTGTCAGCACTCCTACAAAAGGATTTTCGCAAAAAACAGCGCCGTTTTCTTTGTTTTTCTTGGGCCTATCCTTGCCTTTCCTGCTTATTGTTTGGCTGACACACCCCAGAAAATTTAGAAAATGGCGTGATAGAAGCTTCCATTGGCGTTTGCAGGCTGTGGTTTTGCTGACACTTGGCATTTCGTTCATTGCCATCGGTCCAGTTTCTGTGCTTTATATGCGTACACTTTACAACCAAAATATAACTGATGCTCAGTTTGAGACTACCCGAACACTCTCTCTTGAAATGCGCAATAATTTGGACTGTGCTACGCTGATGCAGACTGCGTCAAAACATACTTGGACCGATATCCTGCAACACTATGCCAACACTTTCTTTACAGACTTGAATCTCTATCGACTTAACGGTCAGTTGCTGGCCACCACACGTCCTGAAATCTATGAGTATAACCTACAAGCTCCAGTGATGAATGCTGAAGCCTATCATAGTTTGGATAGCAACAAAGATCTCTTTTTCACTCATGAGGAACATTTAGGCAAAGGCAAGTATGAGTCTGCTTACATCCCGTTGACCGATGCTAATGGCAACACCTTGGCTTATCTTAACACGCCCTATTTTGCAAGCTCTACCGACTTGCATAACGAAATCCGAAACTACATCCTAACCTATCTCAACATTATCATCATTTTGTTTGGTGGAGCTTTATTCTTCATTTTACTCATCACACGTCATTTGACACGGCCTTTGGCGTTGATTCAAAATAAGCTGGGCGACCTTAAGATTGACCAAAAAAACGAGCCTATTGAATGGAATAACAACGATGAAATCGGTGCCTTGGTCAAGCAGTACAACCAGCTCATCGTAGAGTTGGAGAAAAGTGCTGCTGAACTGAAACGCACCACAGCTGAATCGGCTTGGAGGGGTGTGGCACGACAGGTTGCTCACGAAATTAAAAACTCGCTCACCCCAATGCGATTGAGCGTACAGCTGTTGCAACGCAATATTGACAACGGAAAAGCCACTCCTGAGCAAATCCAACGTACGACCAATACGCTTATCGAGCAAATTGATGCCCTTTCAGACATCGCTTCATCATTCTCTCGCTATGCCAAGTTGCCAGAGAACCATCCTGCTCCCTTGGATTTGGCTGAACTGGTTCAAAACGTGGTGAACCTATACGACAACGTCGAAAATATTGAATTTTACTATGATTTTGACAAGGCAAAAGACCACACCTATAACGGCGACAAGACTAACCTGAACAGCGTTGTCGGCAACCTCATCAAAAATGCCACTCAAGCCATAGGCTCGAAGCCTGGTGGTCGCATAGATGTCGGTTTGAAGAACACAGAGACTGCGTTCATCATTAGCGTGAAAGATAACGGCAAGGGTATTAAGGATGAAGATAAGGACCGCATTTTCTTGCCCAATTTCACTACCAAGACGGGTGGCTCGGGCGTGGGTCTCTCGTTGAGCTACAACATCGTGCATGCCGCCGGTGGTACCATTGCCTTCGAAAGCCAAGAAGGGGAGGGGACAGAGTTTGTAATAGTATTACCAAAAAAATTACCAAATAAAGTATGACCTCAAGCAACAATCTTTATATAACTTAATAACTGATCAATTAAAACTAAGTATTATGAAGAATCTCACTCTGTTATTAGTTTGTGGTATTACCATGTTGTTCATGTCAAGTTGCCACACTTATCGCCACAACATGAAAGACCTCAACGCTTACGTTGAATATCATGCTGAAGATTTCATCCTTTCTGATCAAGTGACTGGCGAAGCCACCATCACTCGTGTTCTTGGCATTGACTGGCAACATCTCTTTGGTGCAAAGGAGTCGGCCAATACCCCCTCCTTCGGTACAGTTATTCCTGTCATTGGTCTTCGAATTGACAATGGCGCTCACTATGCCCTCTACAATTTAATGCAAAAAAACCCTGGTTATGACGTGGTTATATATCCTCAAGTGGAAGCTTATCGTCACGCTCCGGTTCTTGGCACCGACTTTTATTCAAAAACTACCTATAAGGTAACTGCTCGTTTGGGCAAGTTGAAAAAGTAAAATTCTTCGTTTCTTAAACTACACTATTGGTGTAACTAAAGGTCGCCCTTAGGAGCGACCTTTTTAAATAATGGTATAGATAGTCGAGAATCAAGAAGTAGATGGGTATTATTACAACAAAAAACTCTATTTTTGCGTTACAAAACAAAAACCATGGCAGAAAACAGATTAGGCTCCTTGGCGAAGCAAACCGCCATTTATGGCTTGAGCAGCATTGTCGGCAGGTTCTTGAACTACCTGCTCGTCCCCATACACACCCATAGGATGGCTGCCGAATCGGGAGGATATGGCATCGTGACCAACCTATATGCCTATACTGCCTTGCTTCTTGTTATCCTTACCTTCGGCATGGAAACCACCTTCTTCCGTTTCTCAAACAAGGAAAACGTGAACCCCAACAAGGCATTTTCCACGACGGGGCTTTCCGTCGGTTTGGTCTCGTTGGTTTTCCTCATTTTGGTATCTGTCTTCTTGAAGCCTATCGCAGGCGCCTTGGATTATGCCTTGCATCCTGAGTTTGTGGAAATCATGGCCATCATCGTGGCTTTCGATGCTTTCCAATCCATTCTTTTTGCAAGGCTTCGTTATGAGAACCGTCCCATCAAGTTCATGACGCTGAAACTCTCATTCATCATCCTGAGTTTGTTACTGAACTTGTTCATTTTCTATCTGGCGCCCTACTTGAAAGCGCAGTTCCCCGACATGATGGGATGGTATCAAACCAGCTACCAGGTGGGTTATATCTTCATCGCCAACTTGATTTGCACAACACTCGTGTTTTTAGGCTTTATCCCCGAAATCAAGAAACTGCGCACTGGCATCGACCGTGACCTTTTGAAGGAAATGCTGAAGTATACGTGGCCCATCCTGCTTTTGGGTTTGGCCGGCATTCTCAACCAAGTGGCCGACAAGATTGTCTTCAAGAAAATCGTCCCTGGTCTGGAAGGCGAGGAGCAACTGGGTATTTACGGCGCCTGCGTTAAGATAGCGATGATTATGGCGATGATTACGCAAGCCTTCCGCTATGCCTACGAGCCTTTTGTCTTCGGTGGCAAGCGCGACACTGCCGACAAAGAGACCCAAGCCAAGGTGATGAAATACTTCATTATCTTCACCTTGCTGGCATTCCTTGCCGTGGTGATGTATATGCCTGTTTTGAAATATCTTGTCGGAGAAGATTACCACGCGGGTTTGCGTGTGGTGCCTATCGTGATGATGGCCGAAATCTTCATGGGCATCTATTTCAATCTTTCGTTTTGGTACAAGCTTATCGACGAGACCTGGTGGGGTGCCATATTCTCTGCTATCGGATGTGCGGTGTTGCTGGCCATCAACTTCATCTTTGTGCCCAAATATGGTTACATGGCTTGCGCTTGGGGCGGCTTTGCGGGTTATGCCACCTGCATGGTGTTATCTTACTTCGTCGGCCAAAAGAAAGCACCGATACCATACGACTTGAAGTCGGCATTCCTTTATTTTGCTATTGCCTTAGCTTTGTATTTCGCGCAAAAGTACATCCACATCGAAAACACCGTATGGACCTTGGTGGTGAACACAGGCCTGCTGTTGGTCTTCGTTGCCTTCATCTGCTGGATGGAGAAGGACTTGGTGAAGGGCGTTTGGGGTTGGATTAGAAAACGGATCTAATTTGCCCAAAACGAGGTAACATCTTATACTAGTTCATTAGGTTTCCAAACAAATAACCCGACTGCCCCAGCAAGCATCCTAATCAGTTCAAGCAGGTCTTCAGAAGGGGCGTAAACAGTCAGATTGGTGTCATCACGACTTAAAGTGACAAGGGCCTCGGATGCCCCGATGAGTATGCACAAATTGCTTTGGTTGTCCATGATATGGCTTGCAAGCATTTTAGGCTCTGGGTTGATAATGCCCTCTGTGTCGTCATTGACAAACAACCGCAGATCATAATAGCAATATAGCTTCAATAGGACTTCGCAAAACCGCTCTCGCAAAACAATATAGCGGTCAGGCTCCAAATAATACTGTTCCACATGGAAAAACTTTCCACCAGCATTTTCTGGAACCTGTTTGGGCAGAAAATCCACTACCCAAAACTCTTTCTCAAAAAAGATGTCAAGCACCAAATTAGACTTTCTTCAAGCGATAAAGCATTATCTGGATGGTGTTTTCATCGATTTCTTTGACTTCCTCCCACGGGCCAACCTTCTCGCCCAGCAATTCGCCTTCGAGGCCCGTATCGGTCA